>NZ_JBHMAA010000045.1:0-28217 GCF_042429745.1 Neorhizobium puerariae
TGATCCGTTCCCACTGATCGTCTCGAAGTGCATCACAATCCATCGCTGATCTCCAAAATCAACGTTGAATCCGATTTGCTCAACTTTGGGAATCCCAATTCCCTAAATCGTCACCACGATCTAGAATCGCGTACAATCGGAAGCGCGCATCCGCTCGCGCCAATCACGACTTTCGCATCTTCCGGTGTGGAGCTTAACGGGCGCTGAGCGTGCGCCTTTCGGAGGACCTCAAAGCCCGGATGCTTTGGTTAGATTCACCCGAAACCGGTCCCGCCGACGCTGGTACTTCCGGGTCATCTCGGCGGAAGCATGACCGAGCTGTTTCTGCACGTAACGCTCATCGACCTCGGCCGAGGACGCCAAGCCGGCACGCAGCGAGTGGCCCGAAAACTTCTCCGCACGCTCGTCCGCGGTGAGGTCGGGGCGCACGCCGGCAGCTAGTGCCGCCTTCTTGACGAGACGCGCCACTTCCTGATCGAGCAGCCGGTCGGGCCCAGCATCCTTGCCTTGACCGGTAACCCGCCGGAAAAGTGGGCCGTGTGCGATCCTTGCGAGGTTCAGCCAGGTCTGCAGCGCGACGACGGGGCAGGTGGCGTCCGAAGAGCCGCGGCCGATCTCCACTTCCCGCCAACCTCGCTTTCCCCGGACCGTGACGACTATGCCCTGGTCGAGGATATCCACCCAGCCGCGGCTGTCCTTCGTCTGGTCACGGCCGACGTCGAGCCCGACGATCTCGGAGCGCCTCAGCCCGCCGGCAAAGCCGATCAGCAGCATCGCCCGGTCGCGCAAGCCCCGCAGCGTGCCTCGGGGAAGCGTTTCGAGCATGGCGATCAGGTGTTCGGGCAGAACCGCTTCCTTCTGCCGGGGAGGGGTGGCATGGGTGTTGCGGATGCCGGCAAGCACCGTGGCGATATGGCGGTCCTTGCGGTCGAGCGGTGTGCCGCGCTGCGCATAGTTCCAGGTTATGGCAGATAGCCGTCGCTCGATCGTCGTGACCGAACTCGGCTTGCGGTCGGCGATCGCCGCCCCGGAAGCGCAGGCGGTGATATAGAGGCCGACGGTGTGCGGGTTAGGCGGCAGGATCTCAAGCCCTTGCCGGCGGCACCAGCCGGAAAAATGCTTCCAGTCCGACGCGTAGGCCTTGCGCGTGTTCGCCGAGCTGGCGGCCTCGACATAGTCGCGCGCCCGATCGGCAAGCTGCTCCAGGTGGGCGGGCAGTTGCGCATTCGCTCCCGTAAGAGGGGAGGGGAGGCCGGCGCCGTGCATCGAGATGCCGGCCGACGGCTGCGGTGCGAAATTGTCACCGTCGGCGGCCGTGCTGTCAGACGGAGCAGAACTCGCCTCGACGGGAATTTCGCTGTTTTGCTCGATGATTTGCGTCATTTCTCTATAATGACAGAAATGAACGATAATGGAAGTTTATCGTTCGTTTTTATCTCTCGACAGGCGCGGCGGTTTTAGACAAAAATTCTGGCCTAAACCGCCGTCATTTGTTAGCGTTCAACATGACCTCACGCGCACGAATCGTTCTCGATCCTCCCTCAAGCTACCCGCCGGTACCTGGCTGGGCGCGGCTTCCCGCCACCGGCGAAGCCCTTGGCGACGCAGGTTATTTTGCTGGCGCGGCGTTCGCGGCCCTGCATCCGGTCGCCCGCGACGAGCATCCGCTCGGTAGCCTCTGGCGGCAGCGCTTGGCGCTCGCCTGCACCGCAGCTCTGACACGTCAGCAGGGCCGGCCTGAAGGGGAGGCGGCGCTACGCGATCACTGGTATCTGACACCGGTCGGCGGCGATCCCGGCCCGGCCGGCCGACTGCTCGGCGCCTTCCGCGCCCTGGGCGAGCCACGCGCCGTTCGCAGGGAGGAATGGGAGACGCGCCTTCCAAAACTGTTCGAGCTCGCCGCCGACCCATCGCTGATAATGGCGCTGGAGACGGCAGCCGATCATGTGCGCGGGCCAGGTGATGCCGTACGAGCGGCGGGCGAAGCCGCGCTGGAGTTCACCCGGTGCCGGCCGGATGCCCGGCCGCTAGCCGTTTGGTTGGCGGATGCCGTTCTCGCCGGCCGACTCGGCTGGCTGGCGCCTGTACCGCTTTTGTCGAGTGCGTTGCGATCGCACGACTGGCGGGCACTGCGGGAGGGGAGGACGGAGGCCTGGATCGACGGCTGCCATTTTGCCTACGCGCGTAGCGCCGCGGCGGCTCTGGATCTTTATGCGGATCTCTCTCGCAGGACGGTACGCCTGCTCACCACGGCACCGCAGTTGCGCGGCAAGGATGCCGATACGATGGTGGCGATCCTGATCAGTGAAGATGCGCAACCGGCAAAGACCGGCAGGACGACGAGCGACCGCTCGAGCCGGCGGCTGTTTGATCGCCTCGTGACACTCGGCGGCGCGCGTGAGCTCACCGGACGGTCGACGTTCCGGCTATACGGATTGTAGAACATGGGGCGGCGACCGCGGCCGAAAGAAGGGCTCGACACAGAACTCGCGGATTTGCCGCATGCACTGCGTTGGCGTGAATGGATGGGGCGCGTCGAGGCGGTGATCTTCGCGTCGGCCGAGCCGGTGACGCGCGAAACGCTGGTTCGTCTGGTCGGGCGCGACTGCAGCATCGATCTGCTGATCGATGACATCCGGGGCGAACTGCGCGACCGGCCGTACGAGCTCGTCTCGGTCGCCGGTGGCTGGCAGCATCGCACCCGCCCGCGATTCGCTGATGCAATCCGAAACGTGACGGAGCCTGGTCAGCGGGGGTCCTCACTATCGCAGTCCGATCTCCTCGTGCTGGCAATTGTTGCCTATCATCAGCCGATTACCCGCGGCGAAATATCAAAGATCACCGGCAAGGAGGTCAGTCGCGATACGATCGCGCACCTGCGCTCGCTCGGCTTTGTCTCCTCCGGTCCCCGCAGCCCGCAGCCGGGCGCGCCCTATACGCTGGTAACGACAAGAATCTTCCTGTCGCAGTTTGGGCTACAGGGCTTGCGCGATCTGCCGGATTTCGAGGCGCTCGAGGATGCTGGGCTGCTGAGCAAGGATACGCTGCTCACGGACGACATCCCGGTCGCAGGCGAGGATCTGGATGATGATCATGACCAAGCGGATGGCCTTTCGGGCGCATAAGCGCCGATTGGTCAGGCCATTCGATTTGCTGGGGATTGGACGAGTTGTGGCCTTCGCTTTCCGATTGCGTTGGTAGAAACTTTGTCAGGACGATCTTCGACTAACGCCTATGAACCTTCCGAAACGACACCACTACGTTCCTGAAATGCTGCAGAAGAACTTCATCGACGATGAAGCGAAGCTTTGGACGTTTGACAGTCGCAACGGCGCTAAGGGCGTTTGGTGCAGCACCCACGAAAATCTGTTTCTTGAAGGCCACCTTTACAGTCACATCAATGCCGATGGCACAAAGGATGCCAGCTTGGAGACCTGGTTTTCGGAGCTGGAAGGTGAGGCCGCCCCAATCGTCCAGAAGATAATCGCAACCGCCAGACGGGGCCGTTGTCCCGGCCTGACGAAAACGGAGCGCCAAATTTGGGATTTCTTCTTTTATCAGCAATGGCGTCGCGTGCCTGACCTGTTCGCATCATTGATGACAGCTGAGCAACATCGCGACGAAGTTGAGCGCCTTTTGGATGAATTGGAACGTCAGGGGCGCCGCTTCAGCAATAAGGAGCGAAGCGATCTTCTTGATCCGGCCTCACTCAAGCGAATGCGCCGGAATATCAGGGTAGCGAGCTTGAAAACAGGAAGTGACAACGTCCTCAATGTGATCGGAGCTCGAGGCCTGGTCATTGGCAGGATCGACAGCAGCAGGAAATCCTTCGTGCTCGGGAGCCGCCCGGTGGTAAAGCTGAACCCGCCCGGTATCACCGATCTCAGCGACGCCCGAGTTGAGGCGTGGCTCCCAATCGCATCCGACATCATAGTCGGCGTCGGCCTTTACGACAGGGCGGAGCTTCTAATTCCTTTCAACACCAAGCAAACCCGCAACCAGAACGAGGCGTCCTCGAAGCAGAGTTCTCAGATCGTCGGGAGATCGAAGGCGCTTGTTGAATCGCTTGCACCGTACGTCGGAACAAAAGTTCGATTTACCCCAGTGGTGACGTTCGGGACAGTGGACGCCTGAATCCGTCGTTATCGCTATCGAGAGAGATTGCGTTCAGGTCGAAGAATATTACTCGGTAGTTCAGCTGAATGTAGGCTGTGCGTGTTGAGAGGATCCTGAAAATTGCCTCCCAGCAGGTCTTAAAGGTCGCAGCGCAAAATCGGCAAAGTGTCTCGAAGTTTGTCTATTCCGCCCACCGTCAGAAACGCGGGTATTGTTTTTCCCGGCTGAACGCATTCGATAAACCAACGCAGATCCCGGAGCCTCGGATGCACATTCCAGCGAACGAATTGCGCTTTGCTGCCGGCAATCGCTTGGCCTGCGATGGACTTTTCGGCGGGGCTGCTGGTGAATATCACCGACAGGCCTTTCTCGATGAAATACGCGAACAGAGCCTTGGCCTGGCCACTCGCCGCGGACCCGTCGGCAGCCAGGATGGCACCATGACCAGCCTCGATGATCGTGTGATCGACCGCGGCGGCAAGTGTCGCGGCCAAGCGGTCAGCCGCACCTTCATGCAATTCGCCTTGATTGCTCTCGAGCCCGCGGCGAGCGATCGCAATGTGGTTGTCGCATAGTGCAATTGGAATATCACGTTCATGGAGTTGCACGGCCATTTCCAAGCCGCGCCCGTTGGGCTGGGTGGGCAGCAGCAGCGGTCCGCTCCCAGCGGCCCTGACCAACCTATCCACCGCCGGTTCGAGCGGCTCATCGTATGTGCCGTAGGACGCGTCAACGATCAGGTGCCTGGCGGGTAGAGGCGCATCGAAAGCATAGAGCGCTCCTTCCCGTGAGAAGTCTCCGGAATAGAGCACTCCTGCCGGACCGCCTACACGGATCCAGATAGCACCCGGCGCGTGACCGGACCGGCCGGTCTCGATTTCGACACCTCCGATGGTGATCCGCCCTCGAAGCGGCAATTCGCGGGCGGACGCCAGCGGAGCGCCGCCGATCGCGCGAACCATGGCCGAAGCGTACACCGGCGGATTCCCGATGGTACCAAGTGCCCGAAGTCCGCCGACATGGTCGGCATGGCCATGACTGATCAGGACCGCATCGATATGCCCGGCGCCCGAAAGATCGGGCCATCTCCCGGTGGCCGGCTCCTCACCCAAATCGAGAAGGAAACGTCGGCCCTCGACCTCAACCAGGAAGCAAGCGGGCGATTTTTCGCGATAACCGGAAATGGGGCGAACTGACGCGGACGGTGTCAACAAATGCGGTCTCTGTGTTTGCGGGCTCGGGATGACGGCATCTAGATCTGCGCCACCGCGTCAAGAAGCGCCTTCGTGTAGGCGTGGGTGGGAGAAGAGCATATGGCGTTGGCGGGTCCGGCTTCGACGATTTCACCCTCCTTCAGCACAACGATGCGATCACAGAGCGCCCGGACGGCCGCGAGATCGTGACTGATCATCAGGAGAGCCATGCCGGAGTTGCGCCTCAGATCATCGAGGAGCCGCAAAATGCCGGCTTGCACCGAGACATCCAGGGCGGATACCGGTTCGTCGCAAACGAGAAGGAAGGGCTCGGGGATGAGCGCCCTGGCAATAGCCACTCGCTGCGCCTGGCCGCCCGATAGTTCTCGAGGGAACCTGTCGAAGATCATTTCATCAAGCGCCACGCGCCGCAGCAGTCCGAGCCCCATCGTCTCGCGCTCCCGTGCCGACAGCCTCGGATGGTGCACCGCGATGATCTGGTTCAAAGCCGAACCGACCTTCAGGCGTGGGTTCAGGCTGGCAGCCGCATCCTGAAAGATCATCTGGGCGAGCTTCGCCCGACGTTGCTTTGGCAGCCCCGATGCGCGACCTTCCTGAAGAAAGCGAATTTCCCCGGTTGTCGGGGGAACGACACCCATGATCGCCCGGGCAATCGTGCTTTTGCCGGAGCCGCTCTCGCCGACCAATCCAACGGCTTCTCCGGTGCCGATGGCGAAGCTCACGCCCTTGACCGCGTGGACCGTCCTGCCGCGACCCAGCATGTGATCGCTGCGAAGCGACACCACCAGGTTGTCGATCTCAAGCCGCACGGGATGCCTCTCCCTCCGGCACACGATGACAGGCCGCGCCATGCCCGTTCCAGAGGCGCCAATCAGGCTTCACCGATCGACATTGTGGAATCGCCACGGGGCATCTCTGTCGGAAGATGCAGCCGGCCTCGCCGGCGGCGCTTCCCGATGGCGGGGTCCCCGGCAACGCCCTCGGCAATCCTGCGTCTTCCGAAAGTCTGGGAATCGCGGCGATCAGAGCTTTCGTATAGGGGTGGCGCGGCTCCGCAAAGAGTTCTGCCGCCTCGGCTGCTTCGACCAGATTGCCGGCATAAAGGACGGCGACGCGGTTCGCGATACGGGACACCACAGCCAAATTATGGGAGATCAACAGGATCGACAGGCCGAACTGCTTTACCGTATCGCCGAGCAGGTCCAGGATCCGGGCCTGGACGATGGAATCGAGCGCAGTGGTGGGCTCGTCCGCGATGATCAGACGGGGCTCGCCCGCGAGCGCCATTGCGATCAGGGCGCGCTGGCGCATCCCGCCGGACAATTGATGGGCATAGGAACGCGCAACGCGTTTGGGATCGGAAATGCCGACGGCGTCAAGCAGTTCGAGCACGCGGATCTTCGCTCTGGAAGCCGTCATGCCCAGATGCAGGGTCATGACTTCTGCGATCTGCCCGCCGATCATATGATAGGGATTGAGCGAACTCATCGGATCCTGCGGCACGAGGGCAATACGACTCCCACGAAGCGCCCGCCGTTTTGCAGGATGATCCGGGAGCGGACTTCCTTCGAACACGATTGATCCCGTGACCATTGCCGAAGGCGGAGACAATCCGAGAACGGCCAATGCCGTCTGGGTTTTTCCCGATCCGCTCTCGCCGACAAGAGCCAGAACCTCCCCGGCAGCCAGGCTGAAGGATAGGCCGCTCACCACTTCGGTCGCGCCGAATTGGATGCTCAGGTCCCGGACCTCCAGCACCGGCTTTACGGGCTCATTCGACATAGTCACGTCCGCCCAACTGCGTGCGCAGATCTTCGAACCGATCAAGTTCGAGCAGCGTACGATCCCGGTCGCAAGCGGCCAAGCCCGTGACGAGCGCCTCCATGACGCACATGGTGGTGCCGTGCAGGCTGACATGTTCGGTGCGTCCGCGAGGAGCCGGCACGACGATATCGGATCGTCTGGCAATCTTGCTGGTCTCGCTTTCGGTGACGAGAACGACCTGAATCCCGACCAGACGTGCCTGGCGGATCGCCGTCACCGCTTCCTTATAGGGATTGCCGTTGGCAAGCAGGACGAGAACGTCGCCTCGGCGCAAATCGAGGAGGTCGTCCGCCAGCCCCGCTCCTGATGCCGTAAACGCGCGCGCCCGGCGACCGATGCGGCCGAACATAACGGCGACGTAGCTGGCAATCGGTCCGGCGCGTCCAATTCCGAGTATCACGATCCGCTCCGATGACGCAAAGCACGAAACGGCCTGATTGAGCCTCGTCCTGGCGTCCGGCTCCTGCAATGCCTGAAGCGCCTTGAGATGACTTTCCAACACCAATGTGGCAGCAAGCTCGCTGCTCTCGCCCACCTGGGCCAATGTGCGGCGCATGTTCTCGGTCGAACTCGGCTGCCGGTCGATGTCCGTGGCGATCAGGCGCCGCAGCTCGGCGAGGCCCTTGAAGCCGAGATTTTGCACCGCCCTGACCACAGTCGCGTTCGAAGTGCCGATGTCGGCCGCCAATTGCGAGGCCGACTGTGCCAAGGCCGCCGCTCTGTTTCTGTCGATGAAGCTCACAACCCGCTGTTCGGCAGGCGAGAGCTTGTCCTGGCTCTGGCGGATGAGTTCGGCGAAGCGGTCGGCGATCTGGGCATTTTCCGGAGTAGGCATTGCGACCTCGTGAGTGATGTCGGGCCGACATCTTGCTGTAACAAACGTTATGTAGCGTCAATTTACGTAATAAACGCTACAAACATGTGACAGGATCACCCACCCATGACCGATACCCTGCGGATCTATTCCGGCCGGAACCGCCCCGATCTCAAGCCTATCTACGCCATGTACGAGGAGCTTACCGGGCGTGCGGTCGAGATGATCCACATTCCCTCCGAGGATGTCTATGACCGGATCATCGCCGAGAAAAACGACCCTCAGGTCGATCTGCTGGTCACCAATACCCAGGTCATGCCTGAACTCGTGCGTCCGGAAGGGGTTTTCGAACCTTACCGTGCCTCCGTCGCCGTCGACTACGATCCGTGGCTCCGGGCCGAAGACTTCAGCTGGCTCAGCTTTACCGTCTGGCCGCGGACCGCAATGATCAACTGGCGCGTCCTGGGGCAGGACGGCTCGCGCTGGCCGACGCGCATCGAAGACTTTCTCTCGCCGGAATTGCGCGACGCGACGCTGTGTTCGTCGGCCGGCGAAACCATGATGACCTCCTATTTTGCTGCGCTGCGGGTCACCAGGGGCGACGAATGGGTCGAGAAACTGGTCGACGGCCTGCTCGCCAACGGCATGCGGATCTACCGGTCCAATATCGATTGCCGCAATGCCCTGGTGCGTGAAGGTTATGCCGCGACGCTTGCCAACGGCTCGAATACGCATGCGTTCTTTCTCGAAGGACACCCGGTCGGCGAAGCCTGGCTCGACCAGGGCGAAGGCGAGGTCGGCACGTTGATCGAAGCCCATACCGTGGCCGTGCTCAAGGGCGCGCGCAATCCGGAGGCGGCGCGGGATTTCATCGACTTCCTGCTCAGTCGCGAAATCCAGGAATTCCTTGCCCGTCTTTACGGGGAGACCCCGGTCAACAGCGCCGCCCGCGTCGATTGGCTGCGTCCCACATCATCCATCCGCCGCATCCCGGCCACTCTCGACCAGATCGCTCCGCTCGTTGCCTCCACCGAGACGATGCTGCGCGCCAAGGGCTTCGATGTCGGAGCTGTCACCGAGGAGAACCGGCGGTTCATATCGGTCGGCCGCACCGGCCGCCGCGACGACCGCGAACCAGGCGGAAAAGCCGCCTGATTCCTACCCTTCACCTTGCACCTGGCCACATCAGGAGGGCCGAACATGCAAATCTCTCGTCGTAACCTTCTTCAGGCAGGCGCCGCCGGCGCTGTTGCCTTTATCGCGACCCGCTCGGGGGCTGTCGCCTCCGAAGGAAAAATCGACCAGATCAAGATCGGGGTCGGTATCGACTTCCCCAAGACCATGGATGCCGCACGGACCAGCGGCATCCTGCAGAGCGGTCTTGGAGAGACCTTGCTGTGCTACGACACCAACATGCAGATCGTGCCCTGGCTGGCAAAGTCCTACGAGCAGATCGATGCCACGACCTGGCGGGTGAAGCTGCGTGACAATGCCGTCTTCTGGGATGGCACGCCGGTGACGCCCCGCGATATCGAGACCAGCTTCCGGCGCATCTGGGAAGCCGTTCCCGGCCACAAGCTTCTGCTTTCGGACAAGACCGTTTTCGAGGCCGAGGACGACAAGACCCTGATCCTCAAACTCGTCGAACCGCAGTCCGACCTTCCGCATATGCTGGCCAGCCAGGAGTTCAAAATCCACAAGGCCGCCGGCGAGCGCTCCAGCATCATGACCGGACCGTACAAGCCGGAAACCTTCGTCGCCGACGAGCGCCTCGTCATGGTCGCCAACCCGCTGCACTGGGGCGGCAAGCCGGCCTTCTCGCGCATCGAGCTTCGTCCGATCGTCGACGCGAACGCGCGCCTCCTCGGCCTGCAGTCCGGCGAACTCGACGTCGTCAACGGCATGCCGCCGGAAATGCTCGGCACGCTCTCTGGCAACCTCGTCGGCGCTTCCAAGCCTTCGACCCGCATCCACTATCTCGTCGTCAATCAGCGCAACCCGATCTTCGGCGACAAGGCCGTGCGGAAAGCCACCTCGATGGCGATCGACCGCCAGCAGGTGATCGATGTTGCGCTCGCCGGCCAGGGTGAGGCCCTCAAGGGGATGTTCCCGTCGACCATCGGTGTGGACGTGGTTGAAGGCTTCGGCACCGACAAGAAGGAAGCGGCCCGGATCCTGGACGAGGCCGGCTGGAAAGTCGGATCGGACGGCGTTCGCGCCAAGGACGGGGTGCCACTCGCCTTCACGATCTTCAGCTACGCGTCGCGCGCCGAGATGACGCCGATTTCCGTCGCTGTTTCCATCCAGCTCAATGCGCTCGGTTACAAGACCACCGTGCAGGAAGTGCGTGACATCCGCGAGCCGATGAAGGGTCCCTGGGATGTCTGCATCATTTCCACCAACGCCATGGGCGCAGGCCCGCAGCGCACCTTCCTGAATTCCCTGGTCAAGGGTGCTCCGGAAGGCTTCGGCGGCTACGAGAACCAGGAGTTGGAAACCACCGTGCGATCCCTGCGGAGCGAAACCGATCCGGCCAAGGCCGCCGCACTGTTCCGCCGTGCACAGGAGATCGTGCTGAACGACGTCGCCAATATCTATCTGCTGACACCGCCGCAGACCGTAATGTGGAGCAAGGACAAGGTCAGCGAAGTCGTCGTCCATCCGGCTTCCTCCTACTTCATCCGTCCCGACCTGATCCTGTCGGCGGATTGATCCGGTGATCGTCTCCCTGATCCGAGAGCGCCTGCCCTGGATGCTGGTTGTCCTTCTGACAATCTCGGTCCTGTGCTTCGTGCTCTCGGATCTGGACCCCGCGGACCCGGCGGCCATCCTGCTTCAGGCCCAGGGGCTGGAGACGATCACGGAGGCTGACCTCGCGGCCAAGCGGGAGGAGCTGAGGCTCGACGAGCCCCTGTTCCTCCGCTATGTCGGCTGGCTCTCCAATACACTTCACGGCGACCTGGGCCGCTCGTATCGCACCTATACCCCGGTCCTCGATCTCTATATGAGCAAGCTGCCCAACACGCTGCTGCTCGCAGTCCTTGCAACCGCTGTGTCATTCCTGATCGCTCTGCCTCTTGGAATGCTGGCCGCCTTCTTTCATCGCGGCTCGGTGGACCGGGCGATCCAGTTCTTCGTCATTCTGGTGGCCGCGATTCCCGGGTTCTGGCTGGCCTTCATGCTGATCGTCCTCTTCGCGGTGACGCTCCCATGGCTGCCGGCATTCGGCACCCCAACCCCGGCTGGGCTCGTTCTTCCCGTCACGGTGCTGGCGCTTCAGAAAACGGCGGTGCTGACCCGGCTCGCCCGTTCCGCGGCGCTCGATGCATTGGGGCAACCCTGGATGCATATGGCCAACGCCAAGGGAGTGCCCCCTTTTCGACGTGCCTTCCATCATCTGCTTCCGGCAGTGCTCGGGCCAATGCTGCCGGTCTCCGGCCTGGAATTCGCGAACCTCATGACCGGGGCGGCCGTGGTGGAATATGTCTTTGCCTGGCCCGGCATCGGCAAACTGGCGATCGATTCCGTGATCGGCGCCGACATGCCGGTGGTCGTCGGATTCTGCCTGTTCGCCGGGCTCACCTTCGTCGTCGTGAACCTGGCCATCGACATCATAACTTTGATCGTTGATCCGAGGCTCAGAAACCCATGACCTATCCATCCGCCTCGGTCATGTCTTCTGCCACGCGACCGCCCTCCCGGTTCCGGGGTCTCAGGTGGATGTTGGGAGGGACGGTCGTTCTGTTCGTGGCCGCGCTGTTTCTCATACCGGTGATCTTCCACATGGATCCGATCACCCCCGTCGGCGCTCGATTGCTCAATCCCGGACCGCAACACCTGCTCGGGACCGACCAATATGGACGGGACATCCTCGCCCGTATCGTGGTCGGCGCCCGCTGGTCCCTTGGCGGGGCTCTGGCGATCTCCGCCGGGACCGCGTTGCTCGGCTTCTGCGTCGGCGCTCTGGCGGCATTCAGCCCCAGGATCGTGGACACGATCATCAGCCGCATCGTCGATGCCTGGCTGGCCCTGCCGACCATCGTCATCGCTCTCGCGGTTGCCGCGCTGCTCGGCCGCTCGTTCAACAACGTCGTGCTGGCGATCATCTTCGCGCACTGGCCCTGGCACGCGCGCATCTACCGATCACTGATCCGAACCGAGAAGACCCAGACCTATATCACGGCCGCCCGGCTGCTCGGCGTGCATCCGGTGATGGTCGCGATCCAGCACATCCTGCCCAATATCATCGGACCGGCGATCGTGGTGGCGACTGCCGCGTTCGGTTCGCACATCCTCAGTCTCGCCTCGCTGTCTTTCCTCGGCCTCGGGCCGCAGCCTCCGCTGCCGGAATGGGGGCTGATGATCAGCGAGGCGCGATCGTTCTTCCAGCTCAAACCCTGGCTGATGGCAGTTCCCGGCCTTGCCATCGTCATCGCGGTGCTTGCCGTCAACATGCTCGGCGATGCCTTGCGGGACATGCTCGATCCCGCCGGCCGCGCCGCCACGGCCGCCTGACCATCGATGGCGGCCTGCCTCCAAACCAAAGAAAACACCATGACAACGAACGCTTCTTCGGCAGCCAGCGAGACGACCAAACGCCTTTCCACCGACGCGTGGAGGATCCTCATCGCACGCATCTTGCGCAGCGCCGCCTATGGTGCACTCGCAACGGTGCTCTCCATCCACCTCGAGCGCATTGGACTAGGGGCAGTCGAGGTTGGCGCCGTCCTGACCAGCGCACTCATCGGGTCGCTTGTCGCCAACATATTGTGGTCACTCACCGCCGATCGCTTCGGCCGCCGACGTACAGTGGTGGTGATGGCGCTGGTCATGGCCGTGAGCGGCTTCATCTTCGCGGTCACGACAGACATATGGCTGTTGGTCATCACCGCTTTCGCCGGAACGATTTCAGCCACGGCCTCGGAAGTCGGACCGTTCCAATCGATCGACCAGGCCATGCTTCCGCAGATCGTGCCTCCCGGCCATCGCACCTGGGCTTTTTCGATCTACAACATGGCCGCCTACATCGCCGCGGCCATCGGCAGCCTGCTCGCCGGGTTTGCTGGGTCACCCGTGCCCCCGGGATTCTTAAGCGTCGACGGCCTCCAGATCTTGTTTCTAGCCTACGGATTTGTTGGCCTCGCCAATGCCGTCCTGTTTGGCATTCTGTCACCCGCGGTTGAGCTGGGACCGGTTGACGGCGCCAGCCGCTATGCCGGTCTGGATCGCAGCAAGGCTATCGTTTTCAAGCTTAGCGCCCTGTTTGCGGTCGATGCCTTCGCAGGCGGCTTGGTGGTCCAGTCGGTGGTGGCTTATTGGTTCCACCTGCGCTGGAACCTCGATCTGGTTTCACTGGGATCCGTATTCTTCGCGGTGAACCTGGTGGCGGGGCTTTCCATGTTGCTCGCGCCTGCCCTGGCGGAAAGGATCGGGCTCCTCAACACCATGGTTTGGACCCATATTCCCTCCAGCATCATGCTGATGATGGTACCGCTGGCGCCCAATGTTGAAATGGCCGTCGCCCTGTTTGTGGGTCGCATGCTGGTATCGCAGATGGACGTGCCGGCCCGCCAATCCTATATGGCGGCCATCGTCGATCCTGCCGAGCGTGTTCCAGCGGCCGGCATCACCAATGTCGCCCGGGCGGCGGCATCGGCAATCTCACCGGTGATCAGCACCGCCGCCTTCGCTTCCGCATCGTTGGGCTTACCCTTCATTGTCGCCGGAGCGATGAAGATCGGTTACGATCTCATCATCTGGCAGACTTTTCGGAACATCCGCCCGAAGGAGGAAATCGAACGTCTTGAGCGTCGTCAGGCCATCAAGCGATGATGATTTGGCCTGCGACTGCATCAGGTCGAGACACTTAATGTCCAAATTATCCCGAGCGCGGCAGACGCTGCCAGGGTCGTTATCACCGAAAGCTTGAAGCGGAATATCGCCAGAGAGGCGAGGATTGTCAGCACCAGAGACGGGATGGCGATCGAATTTAGGACCGGTACGTCCAACGACCAAGAACCGAACGATATGGGCCGGACTTCGCTGAACAACACGTGCAACCCGAACCATATCGCGAGATTGAGGATGACGCCGACGACGGCCGCCGTGATCGCGGACATCGCGCCGCTGAGGGCCGCATTGCCCCGCATTTTCTCGATGAAGGGAGCGCCGGCGAAGATCCAGAGGAAGCTCGGCAAGAACGTAACCCAAGTCGTCAGGATCGCTCCGAAGGTCGCGGCGAGCAGAGGGGAGATCGAGCCCGGATCACGAAATCCCGCCAGGAACCCGACGAACTGGGTGACCATGATCAGCGGTCCCGGCGTCGTCTCCGCCATGCCGAGCCCGTCCAGCATCTCGCCGGGCCGCAGCCACCCGAAGCCCTCGACCGCCGCCTGCGCCACGTAGGCGAGAACAGCGTATGCTCCGCCGAAGGTGACGACGGCCATCTGGCTGAAGAACACACCGATCTTCGAGAAGACATTGTCCGGCCCCAGCGTCAGAAGCAGGATCGCCACTGGAATTAACCAGAGGGCTGCCAGGGCCCCAGAGGTCTTCAGCGACCAGGCGAGGTTCGGCTTCGCGTGCTGGGGAATGCCTTCGCCGAGGACGGAATCCTTGTCTTCCAGGATTTTGCCCGAACCGGATTTATGTCCGCCGCCGACCTGGAAGGCCCGGTTGCCAATACGGCCGCCGAAGTATCCGATGACGCCGGCCGCGATAATGATGAGCGGGAAGGGGATGTGAAGGAAGAAGATGGCGACAAAGGCCGCAGCCGCAAGCGCCACCATCACCTTGTTCTTGAGAGCGCGGCTGCCGATCCGGAACACGGCCTGGATCACGACGGCGAGAACCGCGCATTTGAGGCCAAAGAACATCCCTTCGATGAAGGTGACGTTGCCGAACAGAACGTAGATGTAGCTGAGCGCCAGGATGGCGATGAAACCCGGCAGGACGAACAGCGCCCCGGCTATCAAGCCCCCTTTGGTCTTGTTGAGGAGCCAGCCGATATAGATAGCGAGCTGGTGGGCTTCCGGTCCGGGTAGGAGCATGCAGTAGTTCAGGGCGTGGAGGAAGCGGTGTTCGCCAACCCAACGCTTCTCGTCGACGACGATGCGGTGCATGACGGCGATCTGGCCAGCCGGACCGCCGAAGCTGAGCGCGGCGACGCGAGCCCACACCTTCATCGCTTCGGAAAACGGGACGATGTCTGTCTCGGCCGAGCTCTGTTCGGCCGTGCTTTTCACGAGGTCGGTCATTGTGCTTATCCCTTCCTCGGGTTCGGCCAGTTATGAGTCTCGTCTGTTGCATCACGACACCAGCGATAAAAGGCGTCGTAGATAGTCAGCCCGGCCGCCAGCTGCTCGAGGTCGTCGTTGAACATCCGGGAAAGTCCGAGTGAGACGGCAAGGAGACCGGGCGCTTCGGGGGCGAGGTCGGGCCGGGCAGTATCCGCCCCTCGTACAATCGTTGCCAGATGGAGGAGTGGGGCCGTCTTGAGACCGAACTCCTCGATCATGACATCGAACGTACATAACTCGCCGCGATGGCTCCAGAACACGTCCTCGATGTCAAAAGGCGTTGCATCAAATCGCTCCGCAACGGCCGGCACTTCGCTCGCGGGGACGAACAGGAAGGCAGCTGAAGGATCGACAAACCTGCGGATCAACCAGGGGCAGGCGATGCGATCGATCTTCGGCCGCGATCTGGTGACCCAGACTGTCCGATCTTGCGCATCCCGGCGGGGGAGCTTTCCCTCGGGGACAAGCAGGCCTTGCGCGTCGCGCCAGGCCTCGAATCCACCCTCCAGGACTTCGGTCTGCGTTCCCATCACGCGAAGGTGGGCTGCAACCCCATGGCCGAGCTTCTGTCCTCTCTGACAGAGGACGATGGCAGGGCCGGCGGTTTCCGGACCCCATTCCGCGACACGGCGGTAATCCCGCCGGATCGATCCGGGGATAAGCCGTGGATCGCTGGCGAAGTCTTCGTTGTTGCGAACGTCGATGATCGCAGGCAGGTTCGGGGTACCGATGATGCGGGCAAGTTTGTCAGGCGTGATTTCGAGATATGACGGCATAGCGCGTCCCTCCGTTGGCTCGGGTTCAAAGGACGCGATTCTTCAGCCGTGGCCTCGTGGGGTGATCGCAACCCCATGCCCGGGATTTTGCAGTGATGGTTTCGCTTGTCAAGCGCTACTGATCGGGGATACCCCGCATCTGCACTTGCAGGATTGAAAGCGGGTTACCCTTGCGTGATCCCCAGTTGGGTATCTCGCAAAGTTTCGGTATGAGATCGGGTGTGATCGACCGCTGCAAAATCTCAAGGAGCGTCGGCAGATACCCTTTCGGTGGGAGCCGCCCCCGCAGTGGCAGTCAGCCTGCCAATGAAGAGAAATATCCCGATGGCGCAGATCCCGAGGGCGACTATGAACCCCAGCGCTGGAGTGACCCCGAGGTTCTCCATCAGCAGGGCATAGACGAACGGCGCTGTCGCGGTCACCGTCAGCCGGATAGCCGCGATGCGCCCCGTCAATTCGCCGTAGCCATCTTTGCCGAACAGATAGAGCGGCAAGGTGCCGTTGATGATGCTGCTAAGGCCCGAGCCCAGCCCAAAGATGATCGAAAATGCCAGTGCTCCGGGGATCCACGGCGCCGAGCTCATCAGGATCGCGATGGCGAGCGGCTTGAATGTCGCCGCGATAATCGCGAGCGTCGGTGCCCGCAGTTCCTTTCCGAACAGCATGTTGGTCAGGCGGCTGGCGACCTGCGCCGGTCCGAACAAGGTACTGACCACGACGCCCATCGCCCCGAGCCCCAAGGCACCGAGCGTCGGCAGCATATGCACCAGCGTCGCGGCGTTGATGAAGCTTAAAAGCGAAAAGCCGATCGCCATCAGAATGAAGGCGCCGCGACGTCGGGCAACAGGCAGGACACCCGCGACATTCTTCGGAGATGCGTCTTGATTGGCAGCCGTTCGCTCATCGCCTTTCGGTCGGGAAAGCGTCGAAAGCCAGAAATGAATCGGCGTGCAAATGAGCAGGTTCACTGCTGCATAAACGAGGTAAACCTCCCGCCACGAGAGATATTCCTGCAGCGCCGCCGTGATCGGCCAGAGGATCGTCGAGGCAAAACCGCCGATCAGAGTCAGGTAGGTGATGTTGCTGGGGGCGCGCTCGTCGTCGATCTGGACCAGGAGCGCAAAGGCGGCGCCATACTGGACGAAGGTGGATGCGAGCTCGATCGCGATCAGGCCGACAACAAAGGTCGCCTTTTCGGGGGCAAGGGCGCAGCCTGCCAGAGCGGTTGCCGCTGCGACCGAACCAAAGGTCATGATCCGGCCGGCGCCGTAGCGATCCATCCATTTTCCGACCCAGGGTGAGATGAAGCCGCCCGCAAGCAAGGCGATCGACAACGCGCCAAACACCCATTCGCGCGACCAATCCAAGTCCTTGGCAATGCCGGGGGCCAGCACGCTGAATGCATAATAGAGGGTGCCGTACCCGATGATCTGGCTGAGGCCCAATGCAGCGATGACCAAACGGCGGTCGGCTTTGCCCTGCCGGCCGATAGAAGCAGTCGCGGAAAGTCCGATGCTCATGCCGCCGCTCCGCAGCCGCAACCGGACTTTCCCTGATCCTTCGCGGCAACGTCGGCGACACAGCAGGCGTCGGTCCTGGCCGGCACGGGGCCTCCGCAGCAGCCCGCGCTGGTACTATCCACGGAAAATGTCGTCGTGCAGACGCCGGTCTCGGGCAGCACGAGATGCACGTTGTCGGCGGCCGTCATGTCTCCGGCAAGTGCGGCCACGACCGAACGCACCTGCTCATAGCCTGTCAGGAGAAGGAAGGTCGGCGCACGGCCATAGCTCTTGATCCCAACCGTGTAGAAACCCGGTTCGAGATGGGCGAGCTCGCGATGTCCGTGCGGCGGCACGGAGCCGCAGGAATGCTCGTTGGGATCGATCAGCGGTCCGAGCGCCTTGGTGCTTTCGAGCCATGGATCGAGATCGAGCCGCAGCTCGCGCGTCAGCGACAGGTCGGGGCGTTGTCCCGTCGCCGCGACGATCCGGTCGACCGGCCCGATCGTCCGCGGACCGCCGGCCGTCTCCCCATCCATCAAAAGGCGACCGTCAACTTCGCGGATGCCGAGGATCGAGAAGCCAGTCATGAGTTCCACGCGGCCGCTTTCCACTAGGTCCCGCGTCTCTGCCCCGAGTTCGCCGCGCGCCTGCAACTGATCGGCATCACCGCCGCCATAGACACGCGCCAGGTTGGTGCCGCGTGTTGTCCATATCGCTTTTGTGCCGGGTGCGACCTCTGCAAGCCGTGTGAGATCAAGCAGCGCGTTGGCGGCGGAATGACCGGCACCGACGACGAGGGTCGTCTGGCCCGAATAGATGCTGCGATGCCGATCGAGTATGTCGGGGATGCCATAGGCAATCCGATCGGCGAATTCGGCTTCACCATCTGCCGGAAGCCCGCTGGCGCCAAGTGGGTTGGGCGTCGACCACGTGCCCGAGGCATCGATGACCGCACGCGCGAGATCGCGGCGGGCTCCCGCGGCAGTCTTCACCATTAGAACAAAGGGGCGTTCCTCGCGGCCACTGCTCACAACCTTGTCGAGGCCAAGCCGCGAGATCGCCGTGACGCGAGCACCCGTCTCGATGACCCCCGCGAGCTCAGGTGCTGCAGCCAGCGGCTCGATATAGTCGCGGATGATCGCGCCACCGGTCGGAAACACATCTGCCGGTGGCGACGTCCACCCCTGCCGCTCGAGCAACGCAACGGATGCAGGGTCCACGCAGTAACGCCAGGGCGTGAAGACACGGACGTGGCTCCAATCGCGCATGTTCGCGGCGACGGAAGGCCCGGCTTCATAGAGCTTCACCGGCAGGTTCCGGGAAATGAGATGCGCCGCAGCAGCGAGGCCAACAGGCCCGCCGCCGATGACGGCGATGGGCAAGGATTCGGTTTGAGATGACATATTCCATCCTTCCGGGATTATCGAAATAAAAGGCAAAAAAGAGAGGCCGTCAGGCGGCGGCCTCCTCCTCGTTCGTTGTGCAGGCAGCATCGACGCAGCATTCGTCAACCAGAAAACCGACCAGGCTCTCCATCGCAGGATAGTTGGCGCGACAGATCAATGTGGTTGCCTGCCTCTCCTGCGTCACCAGACCCGTCGCGATCAGCCGCTGCAGATGATGAGACAGGGTGGAGGCTGGAATGCCGAGTTTCTCCTGCAGGCCACCGACCGGAAGTCCAGCCTTTCCGGCGCGCACGAGCGTCCGGTAGACCTGGAGACGGGTCGCGTTGCCGAGTGCTTCGAGCTGTTTTGCTGCTTGTTCGAGATTCATGGAAATAAGGCTACGCCGACGGAAACTGCTCGTCAATCACTATTTCGACGATCTTCGAATTAACCTATTCATTCGTTAGCCGGACAGGGCTTGTTTGTGAAGATGAGTTGCGTTATCTATAATTCAAGATTTCAACGGATATTGAATCATGGATGACCGCCAGGCTCTTGGAGCCTTCGGGGCACTGTCCCAGGAAACGCGGCTGAAGATCGTCCGCATGCTTGTCGTGGCCGGGCCTGACGGTCTGGCGGCGGGAATGCTGGCCGAAAGGGTGGAAGTGTCGCCCTCCAACATCTCCTTCCATCTGAAGGAGCTGGAGCGGGTCGGCCTCATCTCGCAACAGCGGGAATCACGCTCGATCATCTATCGGGCGAACATCGAAGTTCTGGGTGGCCTGATCCGTTTCCTGATGGAGGATTGCTGCGCCGGCCATCCCGAAATCTGCGCGCCGGCGGCGCAGGTCGCCGCTTGCTGCGCGCCGGTGGCAGAGAGGGCATGACGATGGGCGCGATCCAGCCGCTGCTTCTGCACATGTCCGCAACCTTCATGAGAATGCGTCTATCGGAACAACGTCACTAGGGGGCTAACGCCATGTCTGATCGCGTCTATAATGTACTCTTCCTTTGCACCGGGAACTCCGCCCGCTCCATCATCGCCGAGGCTATCCTCAACCGGGTCGGCCAGGGCAAGTTCAAGGCCTACTCGGCCGGGTCTCACCCGAAAGGCGAGGTCCACCCCTATACGCTGCAACTCCTGAAGACCCTGAATTACGATACCAGCTTCGCCCGTTCGAAGAACTGGGACGAGTTCGCAGTCCCTGGGGCTCCGCAGATGGATTTTGTCTTCACGGTCTGCGACAGTGCCGCTGCCGAAGCCTGCCCGGTATGGCCGGGTCAGCCTATGACCGCGCATTGGGGCGTTCCCGATCCAGCAGCAGCCGAGGGCACCGACGCCGAAAAGCATTTCGCCTTCGACGACACCTACCGGATGCTCAACAACCGCATCTCCATCTTCGTCAGCCTGCCGATGACGAGCCTGGACAAGCTGGCGCTCCAGAAGCGACTGGACGAAATCGGCCGAAACATGCCGAAGGCCGGATGAGCGTGACCATCGATCTTGGCCGCCGCCTCGCCGCAGAGGCGCTCGGCACCGCGATCCTCGTCGCGACCGTCGTCGGTTCAGGTATCATGGCGGACCGCCTGACCGACGACGTCGCCCTTTCGCTGCTCGGCAACACTATCCCGACCGGCGCCATCCTGGTCGTGCTGATCTCCATCCTCGGGCCGATCTCGGGTGCGCATTTCAATCCTGTGGTGACCATGGTGTTCGCCGCGCGGCGGGGACTGATAGGATCCGCCGCCGGCTTGTATATTCTCGCCCAGATTGCCGGCGGGATCGTCGGGACCTGGACCGCCCATCTGATGTTTGACCTGCCGATATTCCAGGTTTCCGAGACGGTCCGGACCGGATCGGCGCAATGGACTGCGGAAGCTGTTGCCACCTTCGGTTTGCTGCTGACGATCCTGGGAGGTCTGCGTTTCCGAGTCGAGGCGATCCCAATGCTGGTCGGGCTTTATATCACCGCCGCCTACTGGTTCACCGCCTCCACATCGTTCGCCAATCCGGCGGTCGCGATTGCCCGCAGCCTCACGAACACCTTTTCCGGCATCCGTCCCGTCGATCTGCCGGGATTCATCGTCGCCCAAATGCTCGGAGCGTTGATCGCTGTCGCTTTGGCAAGCTGGTTGTTTGCGGACCGCCGCAATGAAATTCCACCCATCTCCTCGAAGGAAAGCGTCTGACCATGGATGTCACGATCTATCACAACCCCGACTGCGGTACCTCGCGCAACACGCTCGCACTGATCCGGCATGCCGATATCGAGCCGACCGTGATCGAGTATCTAAAAACACCGCCGTCGCGAGAACAGCTCATCAAGATGATTGCCGACGCAGGTCTTACCGTGCGTCAGGCGATCCGCGAGAAAGGCACGCCCTATAAAGAACTGGGCCTCGACAATCCGTCCCTGACCGACGACCAGTTGCTCGACGCCATGCTGAAGGACCCAATCCTCATCAACCGCCCCTTTGTCATCACCCCGATGGGAACCCGGCTATCGCGGCCGTCGGAAGTCGCGCTCGATATCTTGCCGGCAGATGCATTCAAGGGGCCCTTCGCCAAGGAGGATGGCGAACCGCTTCTCGACGCGGAGGGACGGCGTATTGTCTGATCTCCCGGCGGTCGACCCGCGCCACCTTCGCCAGCCTGATCTGGAGGCGCTTCGGCCGCCATTCTCCACCCGTCCGCCGCGGATCCTGATCCTCTACGGTTCCCTCAGGGAGGTGTCCTATTCCCGCCTGCTCGCCCAGGAGGCCGGTCGCCTCCTGGGGAAGTTCGGATGCGAAGTGCGCATTTTCGATCCATCCGGCCTTCCGCTTCCGGACGATGCGCCTGTCGATCATCCGAAAGTTCAAGAGCTCCGAAAACTCTCGGAATGGTCGGAAGGCCAGGTCTGGGTGAGCCCGGAGCGGCACGGCGCCATCACCGGCATCATGAAAGCGCAGATCGACTGGATACCGCTTTCCATCGGCGCGGTCCGCCCGACTCAGGGAAAGACACTTGCGGTCATGCAAGTGTCCGGCGGCTCGCAGTCCTTCAATGCCGTCAATACGCTGCGGCTGCTGGGCCGCTGGATGCGGATGATCACCATCCCGAACCAGAGCAGCGTCGCGAAGGCCTACCAGGAATTCGACGCCGATGGTCAGATGAAACCGTCATCCTACTACGACCGGGTCGTGGACGTATGCGAGGAACTGGTGAAGTTCACGCTGCTGACGCGGGACGCCTCCGCTTACCTTGTCGACCGCTACAGCGAGCGCAAGGAAGAAGCGGAAAAGCTCGAAAAGCGCGTCCAGCTCAAATCAATCTGATCAAACTTCGACAGCGGCGGTATCCCGTTTTCTCCGATGAGGGTTCTGCTTTACCCGACGATATGCTTCCAAAAGGCCCCTAAGGTCCGCGGTCCGTTCCCGGTGGGCCTTCGGCGCGTGTCGTTGAATCCGATATTCGAGGCCGGTCGCCAGGCGCTCGATCAAACTCGCATGTCCATCCGCCGACAGGATAGACCGTCGCCAAAGCGCGACGACAGCATCGTCATCGTCGATCAGCCACTCCTTCGGGTGCATTGCGAGCCGCTCGAAACATCGAATGCGCGCCAATGTGGACAGGCTGACGAGAGAGACCGTCGGATACTGGCCGTAAAAGTCGGGAATGGCCAAAAGGCGTCGGACAAGGGAATTGGTAAGCAGCGAGCCAGTGATCGCCTCCAGCCTGCAGATATCGTGAATGCACGTGTCCAGCGATCGGATTGCCGGACTAACAAAACTCGTCGATGCCCGCCGCAGATCGAAGCCGCAGGCGGCACAAAAATGCTGCGGGACGAGTTCAAGCTGACTGAAGACCGCGATGCGGCTGCGGCAGGACGGGCATCGGTCACGCAATCCGCATCGGTGGTGTGGACACGAAATCCTGGTCGCCAAACGCCATTGCCGGCGAAAATGGGGCTGGGCATCCTCGGCCAGGCACTGCGGGCAGAATTGCAGCCAGGTTGAACTGAGGCGGCGTCCGTCATCGCGCAGGGGCAGGAGCAGGCGCTTCAACGGCGATCCTTTCAGAGACATCGCGAAAAGTCGCGACAAGGGAATGCCGGTGTGTGTCGTGAGGATATTGATGGCGTCGGTCTGAAAATTCATGTCGAGGGACGCTGACCACATCCCGGTGCTGAAGCCGAGCACACGGCCGAATGACCGAGGGGCTATGCCGTTCGCAAATCCCAGCCGATGCGCCCAGCTCGACAGCAACTCGCCAGGTTGCGGCCGCACGACAACGGGCCATTGCTCGGACACCACCTCGTGGTATCGCTCGCGGATGGCGATCGCCGGACCGCGCTCGGAGGTCGTCACAGCAGGTTCTCGCGCAGAGCGGCACTGCGCCGCTGCGAGATCGGAACATAGTGAAGTTCGTTAAGCCCTGCCTTGGTGAGGCGTTCGGCACCCGAGCGTATCGCGGCGATCACCGCCTTCGTGACGATGGCAACGGTCTCGCCGATCAATCCTTCCGACAGGTTAAATATGCGTCGCGCCAACGGCTCGTCGGACAGATTCGAAACCTGGGCGAGCGGCAAAGCTGTCTCCAGGCTGTCCAGAAGCATGAGATACTCTTCATCATACTGCCAGCGTGGAACGGCAAAAAAATCGAAACGGCTCGCCATTTCGCTGGTGGCATTGATGAAGTCGTAGACGGCTACCTCGCCGATCAGCACCGGGGAAATATCGTACTGCCGTCCCATCCGCCGCAGAAAGGCGAAGACAGCCTCGACATCGCGTGAGCGACCGCGCAGTGCATTGTGGAATTCGTCGAAGATCAGCATCCTCGGTTTGAGGGTTGCCAGCAAATGGTCGAGCTGTTCGGCCTTGCGTCTGACGTCGTGAAGATCCCCGCCGGGAGCTCGCAACGCCTGCAGAATGCTGCCGTAAAAGTGTCCGAGACCGACGCCCTCGCGGGTCTGGATCATCCAGACTCTCTGCTCGTGCGATCGCCTCAGGTGTTCGACGGCAAACCGCTCGGCGATCATCGTTTTGCCATTGGCATAGGGGCCGACCAGCATCAGACCCTGCGTGCGTAGCGATGGGGGCCGTGAGAGGAGGTCCGCCAGCCGCTGATGGGCGTGTTGCGCCACTTGATGTCCGATCCATCGCGAAGCACGGACATAGGCGATGCGTTCTTCCGGATCACGATCGAGATAGGAGCGCACATGCTCAAGGAGATGATCCGACATGCCTGGTCACCAATCTTCGACCGGCAATGTCCGCTTTTGACGAACAGGATGTTCGGTCGTCGCTGCCTCCTGTGGCTGCATGGCTGAATAGGGCTTTACCGCCGCGGCGGCGTGGGCGACGCGAACAGCATCACGTAACTGGCGCTTCGACGGTTTCGCAGCGGCAGCAATGGTGGCGATTTCCCGCCGCAACGCCACCTGTTCGACGCTTGAGCGCTGGTTTGCCATGCGCCGACGGGCGCGCTCCGCCTCGAATTCCCACAGCGTCAACGACGTCAGCCGACCGTCGCGCCGCTCGACAGATCGATACTGCCGGGTTTCCGGGTCGCGGACATAGACGTGGCTGATGTCCCGTGGATCATATCGAATCTCCAGCTTTCCAAGCCGGTCGCGTTGCGGAACGAGCACGCCGAGCCATGGTGAATAATAGTGCAAGGCGAACATGCCGATGCCCTGCGGCGACAATTGCCTCTCGGTTCGAGGCAGGAACGACAACAGCACCTGTTGCGGGTCGTCCTTGAAGCGAGGCAAACCCGCGCTGTTCTGCTGCCATTCCTTGATCGGCACCTTCAGCGTCTTGGAGTTTTCCTGAAGGTTGTGATCGATCACGGCCAGAGGGATGCAACGCTCGAGATCCGAGAAACTCAGACGCGCCCGCCGCTCGGCAGGATATCCGTCGCGGTCGGCCACCGATCGGCCCGACGACCCCGGATAGGTGGCAAGCACCGCGTTGAGTTTGCCCAGCAATCGTTCGACCACGCCACCTTGGTGTACCCGACCACGATCGCGGTAGCGGATCCGGATGCCATAATCGTCGCAGCCGCGTTGAAACGCATAGCCTTTGAATTCTTTTGCCGAGTCCGTGACAAGCAGCCGCGGCCGACCGAACATCGGCCACGCGTAGTCAAGATCCCGCGCGGCAAGCCAGGCTTCCTTCGGGCACATCGCCTGGGCGAGGCAAAGCGCGACAGAAAGCACCGACGGTTTTTCCAGCGTCAGGCAGAAGCCGAGGATCGATCGTGTCGCGACATCCGTGACGATCGTCAGATAGGGACGGCCGACGAAGTCCCCACTTCCGTCGACGATCTCCACGAAATTGATATCGGTCGGCGTATGGTCGATCTGACAGACGTCCAGCGGGTGTGCCGCATGGATGTATCCCGGCCGTGGTTTCAGGCGCAACAGATGCTTTGGATTGGCCGATCGCTTCCTGGCGATTTCTTCAGGCCCGAACAGAGCCGGAATGCGCCGGGCGACGGAAACGTAGGACGGCAAGGCAAGGCCGGCTTCTTCGCAACGGGCACGGATTTCGGCAACGACGGGTGCGAGCGGCGGCGCCTCCAGTGTCAGCCATTGTTCACGTAACGTCGTGCTGATGATCGCCTCCACGTCGGACGACAGCCGCTTGCGCCGGGTCTCGGCAGCGCGAGGCAGCAACGCCGTCGCCATTCGGGTAACGCGGTAGCGTGCGAGCAGATTGTAGATTTGGCGGGTGGTCAGCCGCAACTCGGCCGCGGCCCGGGCGACGGCTTCCTGCCTCGGGCCAGCGCCATCGAGGATCTTGTCCAATTCGCCGGCGACGCGCCGTGCCGCAGACCATTGCTCGTCCGTGATCGTGGGCGTCGCTTTGGCTGTTCGATCGCGCAATCGCTTTGGCAAACGGCGGCTCTCACTGAAATCGTTAGCGGAAAATTGAGCCGTGTTTATCGTCTAACCCTAACGGAGGTATGACATTTCCACGATTGAAATGGCAAAGTAAAACCCACACTAGTAGTGCGTTGTCGCGTCTCGACGAGCGGATCGCCCGTTCGCCCGTCGGCCAGGGCTGGATCGAGAGGATGCATTTCGCCGATGCCTGCGCCTCGCTGTGGATCGACGGCGAACTCGTCCATCTCGAAGACCTCGTCCTCCACGATGCCACCCGCGATATCCGCACACCCACCCACGAGCTGACCATCGCTCGCGACGTTTTGAGGACCCGCCGGCGTATTGCAGCTCAGTCGCCGGATTGGGCGTTGTCGGCCGACGGCATCCGCTCGCTGCGGAAAACCGCAGAGATCACGACGGCTGACACGGAAGAGGCGCAGACGCTCGGTGCCATCCGGCGTGCGGTCACAATCGATCCGGAAGGGGAGGGGGGCGACGCCGACGACGTCGAAAATCTTCCCGGCATCGACTATGCCGCCATCGACGCGGTCCTCGCCCGATCGGAGGCGGCGATCGAGGACGCGACACGTCCCGGCCGTGCGACGGCGAGCCGTCCCGAAAAGGATCCGTTGCTCTATGATCTCGACTGGGACGAGGATGCCCGGCTCGACGAATGGCGGGCAGTGCTGCGCCAAGCCGAAACCTTGCCTGCGGTGTTGCAGGCGATCGTCGCCCTCGATGCCTGGAACGAGCTTTCCGTCCTGCAGCATGCGCCCTGGCTCGGCCGGCTGTTTGCCGCCTCGATCCTCCGCCAAGCCTGCATTACCACCGGCGCTCATCTCGCCGCCGTCAATCTCGGCCTGAAAACCATTCCCGTCGATCGGCGCCGGCATTGCGATCGTGAAACCCGGCTGCTTGCCAGCTGTTGCGCACCAGCACGGAGCGCTTGTCGTCGACGAGGCCGTGGGCAACGGCAATGACAGCATGTCGGCGTTCCGGTTCCGGTTGCTCGCCGATCGCCGGCGTCACGATCGCTTCGCTGGAGGGACGGAAAAAAGAAGGAGATAGCGTCAGAAGAAGCACCAGCGGGATGCCTCGATCAATCCCATCGATCACATCAGTGATCGAAGCCCTTAGCCCGCGGCCGTTGCGACCATAAAGCGAGATAACTCTGCCTGGCGGCTGCCATGAACTCTCGTCTTCCGGGGATTTCGGCAAATATGGCCAGTCGTTTTCCTCAGGCTGTCCAACCTTCTTCAACGCGCCGAGAATTGCAGCCGGCACTGCCCCTTGCGTAGACAACCGGCTCGAACGTCGCTGCGCCTGGAAGAAGAGATATTCGCAGGAGAGCGGCGACCATTCCCCGCGCGCCGCCGCATGGATGTCGCTCGTGGCAAAGGCCAGGCAAGTCGGCCGTGCGCCCTGGTTTCGCGCCGGCCCGAACAGGTCGCGGAGATCTTTGATAATGACGATATTGCTCATGCGGCCTCAAGCAAATCCCGACGTTCTGCCCGTGACAGGCCTTCCTCCTCGGGTCCTGTAAGGTCGAACTCCACCTCGAGCGAGGTCAGGGGTGCATCGTCTGGATCCCATGGTCGGCGCTCGTCCAGCGCCATCGTTCCGCGATAAGAGGAAGTCGGTTGCGCGGTGACCCTACGAACAACAGGCCCCCCGACCCCATCT
Organism: Neorhizobium puerariae; assembly: GCF_042429745.1. Classification (NCBI taxonomy): domain Bacteria; kingdom Pseudomonadati; phylum Pseudomonadota; class Alphaproteobacteria; order Hyphomicrobiales; family Rhizobiaceae; genus Neorhizobium; species Neorhizobium puerariae. The sequence continues at coordinate 27,485 of NZ_JBHMAA010000045.1, forward strand.
CCATCGACCGCTTCCAGCTCCTCGCGCACGATCGCAAATCCGCTCGCGTTGAGCTGATCCATATCCCAGAGATAACCGCCGCCGCTGTGTTCTTTCAGCCGCAAAACGAAGTGGTCATTGCGACTGCCATCAATCCGGGTGTCCGCGTCTTTTTCCGTGAGCAGCCACACGTCGCCGCGATAGTCGTCGGGTTGGTAAGGCTCCAAAAGGCCCACCTTCAATTCCCGCGGCTTTGTCAGCAATAGCTCACGCGCCAGTTTGCGATCGATGAGGCTATTGCGAACAAGCGTCCAGCAGGTGGCCTCATAGCTTGCGCCCAATCGAAGGGCCAATTGATAAACCGTACTGGGCCGCCGGAAATTGTCGACCGTCCATCCCTGCCGCATCATGTGCCATCCTAGCAGCCACACTGGCAACATGAAGGCCGTCGCAAAAGCATCCGCTTCGACTTCCTGAAGATCAGACGCTGGTTGTGCATTCATCGGCATGCGTCGCAGCATGCTCTCATCGTCCAGACTCGGCTCATGTTGCATAACATAATGACCGAGTTCGTGCGCGGCGGTGAACCGCTGAATACTCATCGGGCGTTCGGTCGTCACCAGAATGCTGTCAGGCGAAGTGAGAAACTGACCCCCTGACGAAATGAAGAACTGCGCCCTCGTTTCCCAACGAGGAGAGATGGATGACGAGGTTGGTTTCAGCGCATCCTGCATTGTCGCGAACGATGCAGGGC
>NZ_JBHMAA010000077.1:0-216534 GCF_042429745.1 Neorhizobium puerariae
GAAACCGGCACAAAAGCCAATCACGTCATCCATCACAGAGCCAAACCGTAACCCGGCCCCATCAGCATTCCAGCCAACTTCTCAGTGATTTTGCAGGAGCAAATCTCGCGATTTCTCCAGAACGAGGAACTTCGTCGCCAGCAGCGCCGCCGCCCTCGTCAGTGACACGGCTTATAGAGGCTACCACAATATCAAGTCAACAGGGGTTTTTAAAAAAATGTCATTTTTCTTCCGAAGGGCCTCCCGCCCCTCCGTTCCCGGACAGAAAATGGGCAGAGATTAACGAAAAGGCAGTGCCCGAGGGCCAAAGCCGCCCTGAATTGCCCGGATTGCGATCGGGGACATCAGAACCTACTGTGACGGCGATTTTTCGCCGACGGGGAGCATGACATGCTGGTATTGAACGAGGAACAGACGCGCGCGGCATTGCCCTTCCCGGAACTGATCGAAGCTATCGGGACAATGTTCCGAAGCAACTGCGTCATGCCGGTGCGCCATCATCACGAGATGGAGGTGCCGGGAGAGGCCCATGCCGTGATGCTTCTGATGCCGGCCTGGGTGCCTGGCGACCACATCGGCGTCAAGATCCTCAACCTGTTCCCGGACAACCATCTGCGTTCGCTTCCGACAATTATCGGAAGCTACCTGCTCTCCTCCGGCAAGACCGGGGAAATGCTGGCAATCGTCGAAGGCGGTGAACTCACTGCACGGCGCACGGCAGCAACCTCGGCGCTCGCGGCGAAATATCTTGCGCGCGCCGACGCGGAAACGATGCTGATGGTCGGAGCGGGCCGTCTTTCGCTCAACCTGATGCAAGCCCATGCGCTTGCCAGGCCGCTCAAACGTTTTCTCATCTGGGGACGCAACAGCGCGAAAGCGGAAGAGGCTGCGAGGGAAGCAAGGGCGGTCGGGCTCAACGCCATGGCGGCCGGCAATCTCGCCGACGCGGCACGCGAGGCGGATATCATCTCCTGCGCGACACTGTCGAGCGAGCCGCTGATCCGCGGCGAATGGCTGAAACCCGGCGCCCATCTCGACCTCGTCGGCGCCTTCAAGCCGGACATGCGGGAGAGCGACGACGAGGCGGTGCGGCGCTCCTCAGTGTTCGTCGATACCCGCGCAGGGGCCATGAAGGAAGGGGGCGATATCGTCCAGCCGCTCGCAAACGGGGTGCTTACGCAAAATGACATCAAGGCCGAGCTGGCGGACCTGGCGCGTGGGCGGTATCCCGGCCGCACCAGCGACGACGAGATCACATTCTTCAAGTCAGTCGGCGCCGCGCTCGAGGACCTTGCCGGCGCGATCCTCGCCTACCGCCATGCCAGCGGACAGGGTTCGCATTGATGGCCATTGCGCATCCGTCAGGCCCGATCACCCGAAGCCTGCCCAAACTGCCCGTCACGGAGGTCCTGGGTGAAATCACCGGTGCGCTGGCCGAAGGAACGCGGGTCGTGCTTTCCGCACCGCCCGGCGCCGGCAAGACCACGCTTGTGCCGCTCGCGCTGCTCGATCAGGAATGGTGTACCGGCAAGATCATCCTGCTCGAACCACGGCGACTGGCGGCCCGTGCGGCCGCTTCGCGCATGGCCTCGCTTCTGGACGAGGCTGTCGGGGACAGGGTCGGTTACCGCATGCGGCTCGACAACCGCGTCTCGGCGAGAACCCGGATCGAAGTGGTGACGGAGGGCGTCTTCGCCCGGATGATCCTCGACGATCCGGAACTCGCCGGCATCTCGGCCGTCATTTTCGACGAATTCCACGAACGCTCGCTGGACGCGGATTTCGGGCTGGCGCTGGCACTCGACGTGCAATCGGCCCTGCGTGACGATCTCAGGATTCTTGTCATGTCGGCGACGCTCGATGTCGAGCGGGTGGCGGGGTTGCTGCACGATCCACCAGTCATCAAGAGCGAAGGCCGGACATTTCCGGTCGACATCCGGCATAGCGACCGGGCATCGAACGAGCGCATCGAGGATGCCGTGACGCGCGCGATCATCGACGCGCATGCAAGCGAGGCGGGCTCCATCCTCGCCTTCCTTCCGGGACAGGCGGAAATCCTGCGCACCGCAGAACGGCTGGAAGGCCGGTCCGGGCAGGAGACGGTGGTGGTGCCGCTTTACGGAAACCTTTCGCAGAAGGAACAGGATCTGGCGATCAGGCCGGCTCAGGCAGGCACCCGCAAGATCGTGCTCGCCACCTCGATCGCCGAGACCTCGATCACCATCGATGGAGTCCGGATCGTCATCGACAGCGGCCTGCAACGGCTGCCGGTGTTCGAACCGTCGACGGGGATCACGCGACTCGAAACGGTGCGGGTGTCCCGCGCCTCCGCTGACCAGCGCGCCGGCCGGGCCGGCCGTACCGAGCCGGGTGTCGCGATCCGGCTCTGGCATCCGGGGCAGACGGCGGCCCTTCCCGCCTTCACGCCGCCGCAGATTCTCGCAAGCGACCTTTCCGGCCTCATGCTCGATCTCGCCCATTGGGGCGTGCAGGACCCGAAGGTGCTCGCCTTCCTCGACCTGCCGCCCGCGCCGGCATTCAACGAGGCAAAGGTGCTGCTCACCCAGCTCGGCGCGCTCGACGTCCAGGGCGGCCTCACGGAAAAAGGCCGGCTGATGCGCGAACTGGCCCTCCCGCCGCGGCTTTCGGCCATGGCCATTTCGGCTTCGCAGGAGGGATTCGGGCGCCAGGCCTGCCTGCTCGCAGTCCTTTTGACCGAACAGGGCCTTGGTGGCGGCGATGTCGATCTCGATGAGCGGCTGCGGCGTTTCCGCAACGAGCGGGGCGAACGCGCGGAATCGGCACGAAAGCTTGCAGACCGGATCGCCTCCAACCTGCCGAAAGTCCGCCAATCGAACGGGATCATACCAGCCGGGCGGCTCCTGCTGCATGCCTATCCGGACCGGATCGCGCTACAGCGCGGCGGCCGCGGGCGTTTCGTCATGGCGAACGGACGCGGCGCCGAACTGCCGGAAACGGAACGGCTGGCGGCAGCGCAGATGCTGGTCGTCGCCGATCTCACCGGCCGTGCGGCGCAGGCCCGCATCCTGGCGGCGGCGGAAATCAGCCGGGCGGACATCGAGGCGGAACTTTCCGGAGCGATCCTGCAGAACGACGAATGTTTCTTCGACCGGACAAGCCGGCAGGTGCGCGCCCGCAAGGTGACCCGTCTCGGCGCCATCGTCTTCGAAGAAAAACCGCTTCCGCGGCCGACGGGCGAACAGGCTGCCCTGGCCCTGGCCGGAGGCGTGCGGGAAATCGGATTGCAGATCCTGCCATTCTCGAAGGATGGCGGGCAATTGCGGGAACGGATCGGCTTCCTGCATCGGTCGATCGGCGAACCCTGGCCGGATGTCGGCGACGAAGCATTGCTGGCCCGGCTGGAGGACTGGTTCGTACCTTTCCAAGGTCATGCATCCGGCATCGACTCCATCGATCCCGGCAGCCTTTCGGAAGGTTTGCGGTCCCTCATTCCGCACGACGCGGCCCAGGACCTCAACAAGCTCGCCCCCACCCATTTCGAAGCGCCGACCGGCCAGCGGCATCCGATCCGTTATGACGGCGAGGAACCGGTGCTGGCTATCCGGGTCCAGGAACTGTACGGCCTAAAAAGGCATCCGGCCATTGCGGGCGGAAAGCTGCCGCTTCTGCTCGAACTGACTTCGCCGGCGCACCGGCCGATCCAGACGACCCGGGACCTGCCGGGCTTCTGGGCCGGATCGTGGAAGGATGTGCGCGCCGAGATGCGGGGACGGTATCCAAGGCATCCCTGGCCGGATGATCCGGCCGAAGCACTTCCCACGACCCGTGCCAAACCGCGAGGGACGTGACAGAATGCCGCCTGCGGCATGAGGCCAGGCCGGTTTATGAAGCCGGCTCCGGTCACTGGCAGATCCGGAAAGGCAAAGGCAGGCGTTGGGCGTGGACAATCCTTCATTACGTTATGCGCAATTCGGTCCATCGAGCCGTCGTATCCGGCTGCAGACCCTGGTTCGGCTGCGCTGGCTGGCGGTCGCGGGCCAGACGATCACCGTCCTGATCGTCGGATTGCTGCTGAAATTTCCGCTTCCGCTGCAGGAGGCGGCGATCCTGGTCGGTGCGCTGGCGGTCGCCAACCTCATGCTGTCGATCTGGTTTCCGCCCACGCACCGGCTCGGACCCAAATCGGCGCTGGCGCTTCTCGGCTTCGACCTGCTGCAGATGGCGGCGCTGCTCTTCATCACCGGCGGACTGGCCAATCCCTTCGCCCCGCTGATCTGCGTACCGGTCATCATCGCCTTCGCATCGCAGCCGCTGCGCCATTCGCTGGCGCTGATCGTTTTCGCGCTGGCCTGCACCACGGTGCTCGCCTTTTCACCCTATGCGGTGCCCTGGTATGAAGGCGAGACATTACGCATCCAGCCGATCATGCAGCTCGGCGTCTGGTGCTCGATCGCCTCGATGATGATGTTCGCGGCCTTTTACGCCTATCGCGTATCGCACGAAGCGACGCTGCTCGCCGATGCGCTTGCCGCGACAGAATTGGTCCTGGAGCGGGAAAAACATCTTTCCCAGCTCGATGGGCTTGCCGCCGCCGCCGCGCATGAACTCGGCACGCCGCTTGCGACGATCAGCGTCGTCGCCAAGGAAATGGAGCGGGAACTCGCCGGCGATGACCGCTTTTGTGAGGATGTCCAGCTCCTCAGAAGCCAGAGCGAGCGCTGCCGCGATATCCTTCGCCGGCTTACCTCGCTCTCCGCCGAAGGCGAGGAGCATATGCGGCGCCTGCCGCTCTCCTCGATGATCGAAGAAGTCGTGGCACCCCACCGGCAGTTCGGGATCGAGATCACGCTGATCGAAAAGAACGACCGCGCGACCGAGCCCGTGGGCAACCGCAACGCGGCCATTCTCTACGGCCTCGGCAACCTGATCGAAAATGCCGTCGACTACGCCGGGAGCAAGGTGGCGGTGACCGTGGAGCACGACGCCGAGCGGGTGGCGATCACCATCGAGGACGATGGCCAGGGTTACGCGCCGGATATTCTTTCCCGGATCGGCGAACCCTATATGACGAAACGGCCGCGGGAAGACGAACGGGCGGGAGGGCTCGGCCTCGGGCTCTTCATCGCCAAGACGCTGCTCGAACGATCCGGGGCCTCGATCCGCTTCGGCAATCGCGACAACGGCGAAGCGGGCGCCCGCATCCATATCGAATGGCCGCGTTCGGTGATGGAGGCCCGGGATGCGAAATGATTTTACGACGGCGGATCGACAGGACATAATGAAATGGAAAGGCGGGCCTTCGCAGAAACCGAAAACCCGCGGAGAAGACGAAGAGATGGAAACACACCTGGAAAAGACCAAGGATCATGTCGACTACGGACTTGGCCCCGACCCTTCGCTGCTGATCGTCGACGATGACGGTCCGTTCCTGCGCCGCCTGGCGCGTGCCATGGAAAGTCGGGGCTTTGCCGTCGACACTGCAGAATCGGTGGCCGAAGGCATTGCCAAGTCGAAGGCACGACCGCCGAAATATGCCGTGGTCGATCTTCGGCTGGGGGACGGCAACGGTCTCGACGTGATCGAAGCTATCCGCCAGAGCCGCGAAGATACGAAGGCGATCGTGCTGACGGGTTACGGCAACATCGCCACTGCCGTGACGGCCGTGAAGCTCGGAGCCCTCGACTATCTCGCCAAGCCGGCGGATGCGGACGACATATTCAATGCGCTCACCCAGCGCCCCGGTGAGAAGGCCGACGTGCCGGAAAATCCCATGTCCGCCGACCGTGTTCGCTGGGAACATATCCAGCGCGTCTATGAGATGTGCGAGCGCAACGTTTCCGAGACGGCACGTCGCCTCAACATGCATCGTCGCACGCTGCAGCGCATCCTCGCCAAACGCGCGCCGAAATAGCTACATCTCCCCGAAGCTCTTGCCGTTCGCCCATTCGGCCAGCATCAGTCGCTGGGCGGCGGTGCGGGAGAAGTTGAGCGTGATCGCCTTGCGGGTCGCGGGCGGCAGCTTGTGTTCCGGCGCGTCGCGCAGCAGATGCCCGCCATAGCCATCGGAAAGGAAAAGGCCGCAGTCCTCCGGGAAGATATCGAGCGGCACGTCGTTGTGAGTGGCGAAGAACAAGCGGTCGCAATAGGCACGATATTCGGGCCATTTGCGGTCGACGCGAAAATCCTCGATCGACGTCTTGATCTCGACGATCCAGATTTCGCCCCTTTCCGAGATCGTCACCAGATCGGCCCGTCTTCCGTTCGCAAGGACGAGTTCCGGCAGAAGCGCGTGGCGCATGTCGTGCAGCAGAATCTGTACACCCTTGCGCACCATCATCGCGCGCGCCGACTGACGTCCATCTATTAACGGATTGTTACTGACGACATTGAGTATAGTCATGAATTCCCGCTGTGGCCGCCGGTAATGTTGCAAAAACGCAATGGCACTTTTCAATCATGCATCAGCGCCCTCTCAGGGCATCGCGGCGGCTTGCCAAGCTGAATGTAATGGAAAATAACAAATCATCAAAGGTGGTCATACACCTGCCCCAATCGATTCGTTCTTCCAAGAGACCTCCATGCGCTTCCGCAATAGCATGCTTGCACTCGGCCTGTTGGCAACCGCTGCCCTGGCCGGCTGCTCCACGACGGCCCCCGGCACCCAGGTGGCCAGCACCAGCTACACCGAACAGATCTTCACCGATTCCTACGGCTCGGTCAAAGATGCCGGCTATACCCTGCCGGCCATCCCGATCAGTCGCGTAGACAAGAGGTTTCATCGGCAGGTCGTCAACTATTCGACGACGGAAAAGCCGGGCACGGTCATCGTCAACACGCGCGAGCGCTTCCTCTATTATATCCTGCCGAACGGCAGGGCCATGCGCTACGGCATCGGCGTCGGCAAGCAGGGGTTTGCCTGGTCCGGCACCGCCTATGTCGCCTGGAAACAGGAATGGCCGACCTGGCACCCGCCAAAGGAAATGGCCCAGCGCCGTCCGGACGTCGCTAAATATGTCGAGGACGGCATGGGTCCGGGTCTCAGCAATCCGCTTGGCGCCCGCGCCATGTATCTCTTCAACGAAAAGGGCCAGGATACCCTCTTCCGCCTGCACGGCACGCCGGAATGGGCTTCCATCGGCACCGCGGCCTCGTCCGGCTGCATTCGCCTGATGAACCAGGACATCATCGACCTTTACAGCCGCGTCCGTCCGGGCCGCCAGACCAAGGTCGTCGTGATCCAGTAATCACACGGAATTCGGCAACAATGCGAAAGGCCGCCGGGAGACATCTCCGGCGGCCTTTTTCATTGGGCAATCGGCTGAACCCGCCCGCCGATCAGCCGGCGAGCCTGGCCTTCAGCTCCAGCCGGCGACGATGCAGGACCGGCTCGGTATAACCGTTCGGCTGTTCGCGCCCCTTCAGCACCAGATCGAGCGCAGCCTGGAAGGCGATGGAATTCTCGAAATCCCCGGCCATCGGCGTGTAGAGAGGATCACCGGCATTCTGCCCGTCGACGACAGCAGCCATACGCTTCATGGTTTCGATGATCTGCTCCCTGCCCACCAGCCTGTGATGGAGCCAGTTCGCCATATGCTGGGCGGAAATCCGCAGCGTCGCGCGGTCTTCCATAAGCGCCACGTTGTTGATGTCCGGCACCTTGGAGCAGCCGACGCCCTGATCGACCCAGCGAACGACGTAACCCAGGATGCCCTGCGCATTGTTGTCGAGCTCGCGCTGGATCTCCTCCGGCGTCCAGTTCGGCCGCTGCGCGACCGGCACGGACAGGATATCGGAGAGCTTTGCGCGAGGGCGGCTTTTCAAGCCTGCCTGCACGGCTGCGACATCGACCTTGTGGTAATGGGTCGCATGCAGCGTGGCCGCCGTCGGCGACGGCACCCAGGCGGTGTTGGCGCCGGCCTTCGGATGAGCGATCTTCTGCTCCAGCATCGCAGCCATCAGGTCCGGCATCGCCCACATGCCCTTGCCGATCTGGGCGTGGCCGGAAAGGCCGCATTCGAGACCGACATCCACGTTCCAGTTCTCGTAGGCGCCGATCCAGGCGGCCTGCTTCATGTCCCCCTTGCGAATCATCGGGCCGGCTTCCATCGACGTGTGGATTTCGTCGCCGGTCCGGTCGAGGAAACCCGTATTGATGAAGACGACACGCTCGCGCGCTTCCCGGATGCACTCCTTGAGATTGATGGTCGTACGGCGCTCCTCGTCCATGATGCCCATCTTCATGGTATTCGCCGGCAGGCCCAGCGCCTGTTCGACGCGCGAGAAAATCTCGCAGGAGAAGGCAACTTCCTCAGGCCCGTGCATCTTCGGCTTCACGACATACATGGAGCCGGCGCGTGAATTCTGCCGGCGGCTGTTCGGGCCGATGTCGTTGATCGCGATCAGCGCCGTCACCATCGCATCCATGATGCCTTCCGGCACTTCGCCGCCATTACTGTCGAGGATGGCCGGATTGGTCATCAGATGGCCGACATTGCGGACCAGCATCAGCGACCGGCGCTTCAGGGCAAAATTCGAACCATCCGGGGCTTTGTAATCCGTATCCGGGTTGAGGCGGCGGATGAAGGTCTTACCGCCCTTGACGACTTCCTCCGTCAGATCGCCTTTCATCAGGCCGAGCCAGTTGCCGTAGACGACGGCCTTGTCCTCGGCATCGACGGCGGCGACGGAATCCTCGCAGTCCATGATCGTGGTGATGGCCGATTCCAGCCAGACATCGGAAATCCTCGCCGGATCGTCCTTGCCGATCGGCGTGGTCGCATCGATCAGGATTTCGATGTGGAGCCTGTTCTTCCTCAGCAGGAGATGAGTGGGGGCTGCGGGTTCACCCAGATAACCGGCGAACTGCGTGGGCTCGGCAAGATTGACGGTTCCGCCGCCCTCGATCGAAACCGCCAGCTTGCCGCCGGTCACGGCGAAAGAGGTCACATTACTCCAGTTCGCGCCGGAAAGAGGCACCGACTGGTCGAGAAAATCACGAACCCAGGCGATAACCCGGGCGCCGCGGACGGGATTGTACCCCTTGCCCTTTTCGGCTCCGTCCGTCTCGGGAACGGCGTCCGTGCCGTAGAGCGCATCATAGAGCGAGCCCCAGCGGGCGTTGGCCGCGTTCAGCGCATAACGGGCGTTCATGACTGGTACGACGAGTTGCGGGCCGGCAATCTCGGCGATCTCCGGATCGACATTTTCCGTTGAAACCTTGAAATCCGGGCCTTCGGGAAGGAGATAGCCGATCTCGCGCAGAAAGGCTTCATAGGCGGCGAGATCGACGGGAGCACCGTTCTTCCGATACCAGTCGTCGAGCTTTTCCTGGAAGGCGTCACGCTTGGCAAGCAATGCGCGGTTCTTCGGCGCAAGATCGTGAACGATCTTCGAAAACTCCGAGAAGAACCGGTCGGCATCGATGCCAGTGCCCGGCAGTGCTTCCTTCACCAGGAAATCGTGAAGTCTCCCGTCGATTGCGAGACCGTTTCTTTCGATACGAGCCATCGGCTCCTCCAATTCAAAATCCGGCAAAGTCTCATTTGTGCTGAAGGAAATTGCAATCGCACAAATTTCAAATGACTTATGCCCTTTCGGAAATAATGGATTGCTTGTGGGAGGGGCGCTCCCAATAGGGCACCGGCCCGTATAATTCTCCGAGATATTCGATGAATGCCCTCACCTTGGAGGGAAGATGCCGCCGGCTCGGATAGACAGCCGAAACCGAAACATTCCTGGAGCCCTCGTATTCGGGCATCACCCTCACCAGGCGCCCTTCTTTCAACTCGCTCCCGATATCCCATGTCGATCGCAGCGCGATGCCAAGGCCCGCGATCACCGCCTCCCGGACAACTTCGCTCGAATTCGTGTTCAGCCTGCCTGCCGGCCGGTAGACCAGCGGACCTCGCGGGCCTTCCAACCGCCAGGGCTCGCCGTTGTGGGCCGTCAGACAATGGTGCTTCGCCAGATCTTCCATCCCCTCCGGAGCGCCGTGTCGCGCAATGTAGGAAGGAGACGCGCACAGGATGCGCCTGACTTGCACGAGCTTGCGTGCGACAAGGCTCGAATCCTTCAGTTCGGATATGCGAATGGCGACATCGTAGCCTTCGGCGATGATGTCCGTAAAATCATCCGATAGCATCAGGTCGATCGACAGATGCGGGTGCGCCTGCATGAAGGCCGTAAGATGAGGGGCGATATGCATCCGCCCGAAGGAGGTCGGAGCGGAGATTCGCAGATTTCCGACGATTTCGGTCGATCTTCCCGAGACGAACTGCTCGGCCTCCTCGATGCCTGTCAGGACATTGGCGATCCGATCGTAAAACCCTTTTCCGGCGTCCGTCATGCCTATCTGGCGCGTGGTGCGCTGAAGGAGACGGGTCCCGAGCTGTTCCTCCAGCCGCTTGATGCGCTTGGAGACGACCGCCGGAGAGATGCCAAGACTTTTCGCGGCGGCCGACATGCTGCCGGTCACCGCCACTTTGACGAAAATCTCCAGATCGCCCAGATTCGTGATCACGCTGATCTGTTCCCAATCGGAATAAATATCTGCCGACTATAGCCATATCCCAAACATGCCTCGGGCGATATCGGCAATAACGGCGCAGCCTGTTTTCAATAGTCCCGCGATCAGAGAGCGGCGATCCCTGGCCGGCCGGTTGCCGTTGCAACGATACGCGCCTCCATCATCTTCCGGGAACCTTCGATCTCCGGCGCATCCACTTCCTCCGAAAGCGTAACGACCGCATCATCCGCGCCAGCGGCCTTTGCCTGCTCCAGCGCCATGGTCTCCGCACGCATCCGGGCTGCAGCCAGGGCTTCGGCCTCGCCCAGGATCGAAAGCCGTTCGCCACCGCCGGACAGGATGAAACGGCCGTCTTCCGGTGACGTGACAATGACGGTGACGCTTGCCCGGATCTGGCCGACGACCGCACCGATCGCATTGGCGACGTCGGCATCCTGCGGAATGACCGGTTCCGCGCCGAGCATATCGGCGACAGCCGGATAATAAACAGGGGCCGAAGCACCGAGCCCGATCAGCGGCCGATCCAGCGAAACGGAGAACCGGACAATGCCCGGCACCTTCCTGAGCGCGCGGTCCATGACCGGCGAGACCGGTGGATCAATGGCCTCCGCGCCATCTTCGGCAAGGCATGAAGCAAGTACGGCCTCACAGGACTGCCGTGTCAGCCGGCTCACGATTTCCTCGGCAAGCGCCTCCGGCGAGGCAGCGATCTCCCGGCCTGCGCCGTCCTTGCGCCGTGCCGCAAGCGCCAATCCAAGCCGGGCCGCCGATGCATCCCATTGGTCCTGCCGTCCGAGCACATGCAGGGCATCGGAAGGGGTGATGCCGGAAAGATGCACCAGACCGCGGGTAATCAGGCGGTCGAGCATGGCCTTCTGGGAGTTCATCGTGAGCAGGTCGCCGAGCGCGACCGGAACAATGCCAATTCGTGCGTAAAGCGCCTGCTCCTGCGGCAACAGGCTTTGCCCCACCTCTTCTAAGACACCGGCACGGACCGCAAAACGGCCATCGTGACGGCCGGCATGGCCGGCGCGAAACTGCCTTTCGAGGATCGAAACCACCGTCCCGCCGTGCATGACAGCCAGGAGGCTGAGCGGCAGCAAGCGCCGCGGCCCGAGTGTGATGCGCGCCTCCAGTCCACGATCGTCGATATGCACTTCGGAATCGCCGCCGAGCCCACAGGTTCGAAGCGCCACGGCCTCCACCATGGTGCGGTGCCCTCCGACCACCGCGCCCTCCGCGGCGAGCTTCGGCCGACCGCCTTCCAGCACGGCCACATCCGTCGTGGTGCCGCCGATATCGGAAACCACCGCCCGGTCCAGCCCGGTCAGAAAACGCGCACCGACGAGGCTTGCCGCCGGACCTGACAAGATCGTCTCGATCGGCCTCAATCGCGCCTCCGCGGCAGAGACCAGGGCGCCATCGCCACGCACGACCATTAGCGACGCCGAGATTTCCCTGTCCGCGAGAAAGCGTTCGCAAGAGCCGATTAGCCGGTCGATGATCGAGACCAGCCGGGCATTCAACAATGTGGTGAGCGCCCGGCGAGGCCCGCCGAGTTTCGAGGAAAGCTCATGGCTGCAGGTGACAGGCAGGTGCGAGAGCTGCCGGATGCGATCCCGCACCCGGATCTCGTGAGCCGGATTCCGGACGGCGAAATAACCGGCCACGGCGAAGGACGAAATCGTTCCCGCGAGCGACGGCAGGGCCTCGTCCAGTGGCGTCAGGTCGAGCGGCGTTTCATTGCCATGGATGTCATGACCGCCGGGCAGGAAGATCACCGGATCGCTGCCCAGGGCTGCGGAAAGTCCTCCGCGGGCGAGATCGTCCGGGCCGAAGCCGACCATGATCAGCGCCGCTCGGCCGCCCTGCCCTTCGACCAGTGCATTGGTGGCAAGCGTGGTCGACAGGGAGACAAGGCCGACCCGGGATTCGGCAAGGGCGCGCTTCGCCAGCACCGCGTCGACGGCGCCCGCGATTCCCACAGCCAGATCGTGCCGCGTCGTCAGCGATTTCGCCTTGGCGACGACACCCTCCCCCTCATGGAACAGGACAGCATCCGTGTAGGTGCCGCCGGTATCGATGCCGAGAAAAAAGGGGAAAGCCACGCCAAGATCCTGAAAATTGCCCTGAAGCGCCGTGCGTCCGAATGGAGGGACAAAGAACGCTCCAGCCTATTGAATCCACACATCGTGCTTTCCGAAAATCGATTCCGGTTTTCGGGCCGATGCTGGCGGCAACCAATAGCGCATGGCGGATGAAGATCAATTCGCCAGCGAAGACACGCCACGTCGCAGGCTGACGCGCATCGGCATGCCGTCACGGGGCTGGGTCGTCAGTTTCTGCACCGGCCAGACTTTCGTTTCCGGAACGGCATCGAAACGGCAGTGGCGCATCAGCACGGCCAATGCGATGACCGCCTCCTGCATCGCAAAGGTTGCCCCTATGCAGATGCGCGGCCCTGCGCCGAAGGGAAGATACTGGAAACGGCCGATGGCGCCGCGATTTTCGGGCAGGAACCGTTCCGGAACGAAGGCCCGCGGTTTTTCCCAGTAAAGCTCGTGGCGATGCAGCGTCCAGGGCATGACAAGCACGGTGACGCCGGCGTCGATCCTGACGGTCTCGCCATTTGGGCTGGTCCATGCGTCGTCGGCAATCGCCGCGCGATTGATGGACGGCGCCGGCGGATAGAGCCTCAGCGCCTCCTCGAAGGCCGCGCGCACCCAGGGCATCAGGTCCAGCCATTCGACCGGCTCGGCGCCGGTTGCCAGAACCCGGTCGATTTCCTCTTCCATGCGCCCCCGCACATGCGGCGATTGAGCGACGCAATAGAGCGTCCAGGCCAGCGCCCGCGCCGTCGTTTCATGGCCCGCGCCGATGAAGGTGAGGATATTGTCCTCGATCTCGTCCATGGTCAGGCCATCGGGGCCTTCAAGCTGCAGCAGCAGCGTGAGGAAATCCTGCGGTGTGTTCTCCGGGTTCTCGGCCATCCGCTGCCGCCTCAAAGCCATCGTATTTGCGACGACTTCGCGAAATTTGCCCAGCACACGCCTGCCGCCGATGCGCGTCAACCTCGGCACCCAGGGCGGGGCACGCATGAGGTCCATGGGATCGACCCTCCCCATGCGATGCAGCAGCCTGTCGACATCGTCGGAGAAACTCTCGCTCGACGTGACGATCTCTCCGGAGAAAAGCGTTTCGGAGAGAATGGCGAAGGTCAGCTCCGTCATGTCCACCGATATGTCGAAAACCTCGCCTTCAGCCGTCACATCCGCATATTTGGCGACATATTCCTCCGTCTTCGCCAGCATCTGTCCCGCAAAGCCCTTGGCGTGTTTCGGCGTGAAGACGGGCGCCATCGCTTTCCGGGACCGTTTCCACACCGGTCCCTCCGCCGTCAGCAGCCCGTCACGCAGGATCGGCCTGAGGATCAACTGGCGAATCTCCGACATCTCGTAGTTGGCCGCATTGTCCACGAGCACATGGCGGATCAGCCCGGGATCGTTGACGATCAGCGTCCGCTCCTTGAAAAACTTCGTTTCGATCCAGGGAAGGGTGAAGGAAGGCTTGCCCCACAGTTCAAGCGGATTGCGCATGACCGTGCGGATGATCTCGAAGCGCGTCGGCGGCACGGTCCGCGGCAGGGGAGCCGGCGGAACGAAGGGTTCGGGGCGCATGTCCATCGACAGCCCTCCTGTGGCGATTTCCCAGGAAAGGAATATCAGCTTTCAGAGAAGGGATTTCAACTCGGCGAGCTTGTCGTTGACGAGCCAGCCGTAATAATTTTCCTCCGGCAGGCCGCCTTTCGCCTTGAGGGCGGCCGCACGCTGGGCCGAACCGCCGGTGTTGTAGAGTGTCGCTGTGATGCCGGGGTTACGGGAAATATCGACGCCCGCAATCGTCTTGTAGTCGTCGATCGCCCGGCGGATATTGGCGGCCATGTAGGCAAGCGACTTGTCCGGGTCCATGATCGCGTCATAGACGTCGGCGGCCTTGTTCTCATCGAGCTTCGGATAGCTGGAGGTTCTCGCCACCATGTCGGACAGCATCAGCGCCGTCAGCGGATTGACCTGACCAAGGCCAAAGGTCTGGCCGGCGTAGAAGGGCTGGAAGAAGACCGCGCTGAACCGGTTGTCCGGAAACGACTTGCCTCCGGCCGTACGCCCCCTGAAACTCCTTTCCCAGACATTCTCGCGGCAGGTCCAGAGCCTGTAGGAATCGGAGCGACCATCACATTCGTTGAATTCCGGCCGCGCCAGAAAATCCCCGATGGTCTCGTCGCCATATCCGAACCGGAAACTGTTGCCCGCATAGGCCGCCGCCTTGACGTAATAGGTCTGCAGCCGGTCGTAGGCATCGACATTGTAGGTATGCTCGCCGACGATGGCTCCGATCATGTGGATCGGATCGATGCCGTAGTCGGCCGCGGTAGCCTTGATCTTGGCAACCAGCTTCCGGTCCGTCTGAAGCAGATCCCGGATCTTCTCATACTTCTCGTCGAACGTCGTCTTGCCTGCACGGGTCCGGCGCACCGAAGCGCCCGGCACCTTTGGCTGTTCCGCATGCCGGTTTCCTTCCGGCACCATGACAAGGCCGCCCGCGGATACCGCGGCGCCTGCGGATGTCGCAACGACAAGGAACAATGCCAGAAGGGTACGTTTCAAGATCTGCGTGTCCAGGAGTTCCTATGCCATCAACGGCAGGGGATGCTTGAAGCCATTCAGCCGACTCGCTTCGGAAGACGGCCATTCCATGAAAACGCGCCTCCCTTACGTGAAGCATAAGCGCCATGTCGAGACGCGGATGTTCAAAATCCCGTCAGATGCTGATAAAGGCAGCCGGACGTTGCCCGGCTGCCACGCCGTCCACCTAGAGAATGTAGCGCGACAGGTCCGTATCGGCGGCCAGGTCGCCCACATGCTTGCGGACATAATCCGCATCGATCATAACGGAGGAACCGCCGCGATCCGGAGCGTTGAACGAGATTTCGTCCAGCACCCGTTCCATCACCGTCTGCAGGCGGCGCGCGCCGATATTCTCCACCGAGGAATTGAGGTGGACCGCCACGTCCGCAAGCGCGTCGATGGCATCCTCGGTGAAGTCGAGCGACAGGTCTTCCGTACCCATCAGCGCCTTGTACTGCCGGATCAGGCTTGCTTCCGTCTCGGTCAGGATGCGGCGGAAGTCCTCCTTGGTCAACGGCTTCAGTTCGACGCGGATCGGCAGCCGGCCCTGAAGTTCCGGCAGAAGATCCGAGGGCTTGGCCACATGGAAGGCGCCGGACGCGATGAAGAGGACGTGGTCCGTCTTCACCGGCCCGTATTTGGTCGAGACCGTCGTACCTTCGACAAGCGGCAGAAGGTCGCGCTGGACGCCCTCGCGGGAGACGCCCGCGCCGAGCCCGCCATCGCGGGCGGCGATCTTGTCGATCTCGTCCAGGAAGACGATACCGTCGTTCTCGACGGCGCGAACCGCCTCGCGCTGGATGACCTCGTTGTCGATCAGCTTGTCGGATTCGTCACGGATGAGTTCGCCGTAGGATTTCGCGACCGTGGTGCGGACCTTCTTGGTGCGGCCGCCCATGGCCTTGCCGAACATTTCCGACAGGTTCAGCACGCCGATATTGGCGCCCGGCATGCCGGGAATTTCGAAGCCCGGCATGCCCGAGCCGGTATCGGCGATCTCGATCTCGATCTCCTTGTCGTCCAGCTCGCCGCTCCGGAGCTTCTTGCGGAAGCTGTCGCGCGTGGCCGGGGACGCGGTCGAGCCCACCAGCGCATCGAGCACACGCTCCTCGGCGCTCATGTGGGCCTTCGCCTGCACTTCGGCGCGCTTCTTTTCCCGGACGAGGCCGATGCCGACCTCGACGAGATCGCGGACAATCTGCTCGACGTCGCGGCCGACATAACCGACCTCGGTGAACTTGGTGGCCTCGACCTTGATGAAGGGAGCGCCGGCGAGCTTGGCGAGGCGGCGGGAAATCTCCGTCTTGCCCACACCCGTCGGGCCGATCATCAGGATGTTCTTGGGCATCACTTCGTCGCGCAGGCTCTCGTCGAGCTGCTGGCGGCGCCAGCGGTTGCGAAGCGCGATCGCAACGGCGCGCTTGGCCTCGTGCTGGCCGATGATGTAGCGGTCGAGCTCCGAGACGATTTCCCTGGGTGAAAAAGTAGTCATTTCAAATCCGTTTCTTCTGGTGCGTCCAGCGCCATGAAATGGGCGGGACCATAGATGGATGTCCTGGTGTCGATGTAACGGAAGCCCGCCTTTTCATAGGCGCGGATCGCGGCAAGGTTTTCCGGATCGGGATCGATGACGATCCTTCTGGCGCCGGAGGCAAAAAGCGCATCCACGAACTGGCGGACGATCGCGCTGCCGTGGCCCCTGCCCACAAGTTCCGGAATGCCGATCGAGATGTCGATGCCGAGCGTCCCCTTCGGCTGATCCTGATAGGGATGCCCCTCCTCAAGATGCGGATCGTAGGATTGCAGATAGGCGATCGGCCTTCCCTGCCATTCCACGATCATCGGCCGGGTTTCCACGCTCGTCATCGCATCTTCGATGCCGGCAAGCTCCTCGCCGGCCTCGCCCCACCATTTCGCGATGTGCGGCTCGGCGAGCCACTGTGCCAGCAGGGGAAAATCCTGGTGGGCGACATCACGGAAATGGTAGCGGGGTTTCTCGTCAACCATCGGCGTCCAGCGTTTCCACGATGATGTTGTGGTTGGTGTAGACGCAGATATCGGCAGCGATATCGAGCGCCTGTTTCGCGATCTCCTCGGCAGACTTGTCCGTGTCCATCATGGCCCGGGCCGCGGCATAGGCGAAATTGCCGCCGGAGCCGATCGCCATCACACCATGCTCCGGCTCCAGCACGTCGCCGTTGCCGGTCACGGCCAGCGTCACCGACTTGTCGGCCACCAGCATCATGGCTTCGAGATTGCGGAGATATTTGTCCGTCCGCCAGTCCTTGGCGAGTTCCACAGCGGCCCGCATGAGCTGGCCGGGATATTGCTCAAGCTTCTTCTCAAGCCGGTCGAGCAGGGTGAAGGCGTCCGCCGTCGCACCGGCGAAACCGGCGATCACCTCGCCCTTGCCGATACGGCGCACCTTGCGCGCATTGCCTTTCATCACGGTCTGGCCGAGGCTTACCTGCCCATCGCCGGCCATGATGACCTTGCCGCCCTTCCGCACAGTGATAATCGTTGTCATTCAGCACCTGTCTGGCCCCGTCCGGAGCATTGGTTGGAGGCATGGAACGGCCTCGTTGAGCCCTATGTAAGAGGGGCTTCGCCGAATGCAATCTTCCGGCAGGCCGCACGGCAAAATGTCCTGCTTTTACTGGATATTTCGCATTGCGCCTGATAAGGAGCCCTGATCAAGAGCCGGTGCCGGCCCTTCAGCATGGAGCAGACCCTTATGGGCGAAACAGCAGTCGCACGCGCGGGAAGCGTTTCCCGCAAGACCAACGAGACCTCCGTTTCCGTTTCCGTCAATCTCGACGGCACCGGCAACGCAAAGATTTCCACGGGCGTCGGCTTCTTCGATCATATGCTCGACCAGCTTTCGCGACATTCGCTGATCGACATGGACATCCAGGTAAAGGGCGACCTCCATATCGACGACCACCATACCGTGGAGGATACGGGGATTGCACTCGGCCAGGCGATTTCCAAGGCCCTCGGCGACCGCCGCGGCATCACCCGCTATGCGTCGCTCGACCTTGCGATGGACGAGACCATGACGAAGGCGGCGATCGATGTTTCGGGCCGTCCCTTCCTCGTCTGGAACGTCTCCTTCAGCGCGCCCAAGATCGGCACGTTCGACACGGAACTGGTACGGGAATTCTTCCAGGCCTTCGCCCAGAACGCCGGCATCACGCTGCATGTGCTGAACCATTACGGCGCAAACAACCATCATATCGCCGAGACCTGCTTCAAATCCGTGGCGCGCGTTCTGCGAACCGCGACAGAAATCGACCCGCGGCAGGCCAATCGCGTTCCTTCGACGAAAGGAATGCTGGTCTGACGCTTCCCAGGAGAAATTCCTTGAGAAGCTATCTCGTTCTGATACCGCCCGGCGGACTTGACAGGGATCACCGTTCGACGCTCGTCCTGCGGGACGGGTTTTCCTGGATCGCGTTCTTCTTCCCGTGGTTCTGGCTTTTCTGGAACCGGCTCTGGATCGCCGGCATCGCGGTCCTGCTCGCGCAGTTCGGCATCGGGTTCCTGATGAACATGCCGGGTCTCGGTCCCGCAGGCTTCCTTGCCGGTTTCGCGCTCAGCCTGCTGATCGCGCTCGAGGGCCGACATTATCGCTCGGAAGCGCTGATCCGTGACGGGTGGACGCTGGAAACCGTGGTTTCCGCACCCGATATTCAGGCGGCCGAAGAAATCTACTTCTCCGGCCTGCCGCAACCCGAACAACAACAATTGCCGGCCTTGGCGGAATGGGCGCAACACGCAAAGCCGCCCGCCACCGGCCGGCCCAAGGGCTGGAATGAGCCGCATCTCGGCCTTTTCGACCATCAAGGAGGACGCTGATGCGCGTCGCAATCATCGACTACGGGTCCGGCAATCTCAGATCCGCGACCAAGGCCTTCGAACGGGCCGCGCGCGAATCCGGCATCGATGCCGAGATCGATCTTACCGACAAAGCCGACGCCGTCGCTACGGCCGACCGGATCGTGCTGCCGGGCGTCGGCGCCTATGCCGACTGCCGGGCCGGCCTCGATGCCGTTCCGGGCATGCATGAGGCGATCATCGATGTCGTGGAAAAAAGGGGACGCCCTTTCCTCGGCATCTGCGTCGGCATGCAGCTCATGTCGTCGCGCGGGCTCGAAAAAACGACCACGGAGGGTTTTGGCTGGATCGAGGGCGATGTCGTCGAGATGACACCGAGCGATCCCGACCTGAAGATTCCGCAGATCGGCTGGAATACGCTCGATCTGGCCCACCCGCATCCGCTGTTCGAAGGCATCCCGACAGGGCCGGACGGTCTGCATGCCTATTTCGTGCACTCCTACCATCTGGCCGCAAAACGCCCCCACGACGTGATCGCAACCACCGATTACGGCGGGCCGGTGACCGCCTTTGTGGGGCGCGACAACATGGCGGGCTCCCAGTTCCATCCGGAAAAGAGCCAGACGCTCGGCCTCGCCCTCATCTCCAATTTCCTGCGCTGGAAGCCCTGAGCTCGCGCAGACCCAAGGACGAAGACACGATGATCCTTTTTCCAGCAATCGACCTGAAGGACGGTCAGTGCGTCCGCCTCAAGCTCGGCGACATGGCTCAGGCGACCGTCTACAACCCCGATCCCGCCGCGCAGGCGAAAGCCTTCGAAGAACAGGGATTCGAATGGCTGCATGTGGTCGACCTCAACGGCGCCTTTGCCGGCGAGAGCGTCAACGGCGCGGCCGTTGACGCCATTCTCAAGGCCACAAAGAACCCGGTGCAGCTCGGCGGCGGCATCCGCACGCTCGACCATATCGAATCCTGGCTTTCGCGCGGGCTCGCCCGTGTCATCCTCGGCACGGTGGCGGTGCGCGACCCGGCGCTCGTCATCGAAGCCTGCCGGAAATTTCCGGGCAAGGTCGCCGTCGGCATCGATGCCAAGGGCGGCAAGGTCGCGGTCGAAGGCTGGGCGGAAGCGTCCGAACTCGGCGTGATCGAGCTTGCGAGGAAGTTCGAGGGAGCGGGCGTCTCCGCGATCATCTATACGGATATCGACCGCGACGGTATCCTGACCGGCATCAACTGGGCATCGACCCTGGAGCTTGCCGATGCGGTTTCGATCCCGGTGATCGCTTCCGGCGGACTGGCTTCGCTCGACGATATCCGCCGCCTGCTGCGGCCCGACGCCGCCCGGCTGGAAGGCGCGATCTCCGGACGCGCGCTCTATGACGGCCGCATCGACCCGAAGGAAGCGCTGGCCTTGATCCGCGCTCGACAAGGACGTCCCGCATGACCCTCAAAGCCCGTATCATCCCCTGCCTCGACGTGAAGGACGGCCGCGTCGTCAAGGGTGTCAATTTCGTCGACCTGATCGATGCCGGCGATCCGGTGGAAGCGGCCAAGGCTTATGACGCCGCCGGCGCCGACGAACTCTGCTTCCTCGACATCACCGCCTCTTCCGACAATCGCGAGACGATCTTCGATGTCGTCGCCCGCACCGCCGAGCACTGCTTCATGCCGCTCACCGTCGGTGGCGGCGTACGCACGATCGCCGATATCCGCAAGCTCCTGCTTGCCGGTGCCGACAAGGTCTCGATCAATTCGGCGGCGGTGAACAATCCGGATTTCGTGGCCGAGGCTGCCGACAAGTTCGGCAACCAGTGCATCGTCGTGTCGATCGATGCGAAACGCAGGCGCACGCAGGCGGTTGGCGGCGACAATATGAGCGCCTGGGAAATCCACACCCATGGAGGCCGCAACGCGACCGGCATCGACGCCGTGGATTTCGCCATCAGGATGGTGGAGCGCGGGGCCGGCGAGCTGCTTGTCACGTCGATGGACCGCGACGGGACAAAGAGCGGCTACGACCTGGAACTGACACGCGCCATAGCCGACAGCGTCCGGGCGCCGGTGATCGCTTCGGGCGGCGTCGGCACGCTGGACGACATGGTCGCCGGCATCAGCCAGGGCCATGCGACTGCCGTCCTCGCCGCATCGATTTTCCACTTCGGGACCTATACGGTCGGCCAAGCGAAGCGCTATATGTCCGAGCACGGCATTGCCGTGCGGCTCGACTGACTGGGAGGAGCAGTGTGAGTGAGTTTTCGCTGAACGATCTCGAGCAGATCGTCGCCGTAAGGGCCAAGGCCTCACCGGAAGAATCCTGGACGGCAAAGCTTGCCGCGGCTGGACAGATCAAGGCAGCCAAGAAGCTCGGTGAGGAGGCCGTCGAAACGGTGATCGCCGCACTTTCACAGGACCGTAAGGACCTGACGTGCGAAAGCGCCGACCTCCTCTATCACCTGATGGTCGTATTGAATATTGCCCGCATCCCGCTACAGGATGTGATGGATGAACTTCAGCGGAGGACCGGCCAGTCCGGCCTTCAGGAAAAGGCGGGCCGGCAGACATCATGAATCTCGTACCTCAACCTGCCGAAATGCCCGACACCGGTGCGGCCGGTGCGGAATACTACTCGCCCTATCATCATTTCACGGCGGAGGAATGGGCAAAGTTCCGTGCAGATACGCCCCTTACCCTCACCGCGGACGAAGTCGCGCGGCTGCGCTCGCTGGACGACCCGATCGATCTCAGCGAGGTACGGCGCATCTATCTTTCGCTGTCGCGCCTGCTTTCCTCGCATGTGGAGGCCTCGCAGCTTCTTTTTCAGCAGAGGAACCGTTTTCTCAGCCTTTCCGACATCGCCAAGACGCCTTTCATCATCGGCATTGCAGGCTCGGTCGCTGTCGGAAAGTCGACGACCGCGCGTATCCTGAAGGAACTGCTGGCGCGGTGGCCGTCCAGCCCCAAGGTCGACCTCATCACCACCGACGGCTTCCTTTATCCGAACGCGGTGCTCCAGCGCGAAAACCTGATGGAGCGCAAGGGCTTTCCGGAGAGCTACGATGTCGGCGCCATCCTGCGTTTTCTTTCCGCCATCAAGGCCGGCGAGCCCAACGTCAAGGCGCCGCGCTATTCGCACCTTACCTATGACGTCCTGCCGAACGAGTTCACGCTGGTCGACCGTCCGGACATCCTGATTTTCGAAGGCATCAACGTGCTGCAGTCGCGGGCGCTGCCGGCCGACGGCAAGATCGTGCCGATCGTCTCGGATTTCTTCGACTTTTCGATCTACATCGATGCCGAGGAAGAGCTCATCCACAACTGGTACGTGGCGCGGTTCATGAAGCTGCGGCAGACCGCTTTCCGCGATCCGACCTCCTATTTCAAGAAATATGCGGCGATCGACGCGGATGCGGCACGGGCGGTCGCGGAAGGCCTTTGGGAGAATATCAACCTGAAGAACCTGCGGCAGAATATCCTGCCGACCAGACCCCGTGCCGATCTTATCCTGCGCAAGGGACGAGACCATCTCGTGGAAACGGTCGCGCTCCGGAAACTGTAGCACACCGATCGCCGGCTATCGGAATGCAACGTCAGCTATTGACCCTGCGAAGCGTCAAATTGATACGGCCGCCGTTCTTCAGCAATGTCGACGTGCCCGGATAGATGCGGTCGACGCCATGGAAGGCCAGTCGTCCCTCCCCGCCCAGCACAACGATATCACCGCTCGAAAGCCGGAAGGAGCCAGTGGGGTCCTTCCGGCTTGTTCCGCCGATGCGAAAGAGGCAGCTGTTTCCGAGTGAAATGGAAAGAACCGGCGCCGCCAGATCGGTCTCATCCCTGTCCTGATGCAGACCCATTTTTGCGTCGTCGGAATAGAAGTTGACAAGGCAGGCTTCCGGTTCCGCTGGATAACCGGCCACCTTCTCCCACAGCTCAAGCAGTTCCCGCGGCATCGCGGGCCAGGGCCTTTTCGTCGCCGGGTGAAAAGACTGATAGCGATATCCCTTTTCCCGGTCCGTCACCCAGCCGAGCGAACCGCAATTGGTCATCCGCACCGACATGGGTTTGCCGGTTTCGGGCATTTCGGGAACATAGAGCGGCGCTTCCGCTACGACGCCGCGGATCAGTTCGACCAGGCGTTCCTGCGCGGCGCGGTCGAGATGGCCCGGCAGGTGCCTTACGCCGTTCGCAAGAGTGACCAATGCAGGCGGCTCCGTTTCTTTCTCAATCGCCGACGGGCCGGCCGCGCATCCGCTTCACTTCGGAACGGCCGGACTTCTCCTTCAGCCTGCGCTCCACCGAACCCTTTGTCGGCTTGGTCGCCTTGCGTGGCGGCGGCGGCGGCTTGGCCGCCTCCAGAATCAATTCCTTCAGGCGTTCGCGCGCCTCTTCGCGATTGCGCTCCTGGCTACGGAAGCGGTTTGCCTCTATCATCAGCACACCCTCCTTCGACACCCGTTTTCCGGCGAGCCTGATGGCGTTCTGCCTGACGCGGTCCGGCAGGGAGGGAGAACCGGTGATGTCGAAGAAAAGCTGGACGGCAGTGGAAACCTTGTTGACGTTCTGGCCACCCGGCCCGCCCGCCAGCACGAACTGTTCCGTCAGTTCCCATCCTGCGATGGTGATGCGGTTATTGATATAGAGCGGGTTGCTGGCCATGGTCGCATGATCGTTTTCTTGAAGAACACCCTGCCGTCCTGAAACCGGTTCCCGTTCTCGGACGACATGCAGAGCAGGCAGCATCCTTCCCACAAAGCCGGCAAAAAGAAAACCACCGGTCGAAAGACCGGTGGCCTGATGTTCCACGTGAATCCGGGGATGCGCCCTTACTCGGCAGCGGCAAGCAAGCCGGGAGCCGCATTGCGGACCTTGCTGTCGACGTGATCCTCGAACTTCTCGAAGTTCGCGATGAACATCGACACGAGCTTTGCGGCCTGCGCATCGTATGCGACGCCATCTGCCCAGGTCGAGCGCGGGTCAAGGATCGACTGATCCACACCTTCGACCGAAACCGGCACTGCGAAACCGAAATTCGGATCGATACGGAATTCGGCGTTCTTGAGGCTGCCGTTCAATGCAGACGTCAGCAGCGTGCGCGTCGCCTTGATCGGCATGCGACGTCCGACGCCATAGGCGCCACCCGTCCAGCCGGTATTGACCAGCCAGCAATCCACGCCATGGCGATCGATCAGATCGCGCAGCAGGTTACCGTATTCAGCCGGATGGCGCGGCATGAAGGGAGCGCCGAAGCAGGTCGAGAAGGTGGCTTCCGGTTCGGTGACGCCCTTTTCCGTGCCGGCGACCTTTGCGGTGTAGCCGGAAAGGAAGTGGTACATCGCCTGTTCCGGCGTCAGCTTGGCGATCGGCGGCATGACGCCGAAAGCATCAGCCGTCAGCATGATGATCGTCTTCGGATGCGGCGCGATCCCGGTAGCCGATGCATTCGGAATGAAATGCAGGGGATAGGCGCTTCGCGTGTTTTCCGTCAGCGAGTTGTCGTCGAAGTCGGGAACGCGGTTCTCGTCGAGAACGACGTTTTCCAGAACGGTGCCGAAACGCCGGGTCGCGGCATATATTTCCGGCTCTGCCTCGGCCGACAGCTTGATAGCCTTCGCATAGCAGCCGCCTTCGAAGTTGAAGATACCGTTCTCGCCCCAGCCGTGTTCGTCGTCGCCGATCAGGGTGCGGCTCGGATCGGCCGAGAGGGTAGTCTTGCCGGTTCCCGAAAGACCGAAGAAGACCGCGGAATCACCCGCCGGACCGACATTTGCCGAGCAGTGCATCGGCATGACGTGCTTGGCCGGCAGCAGATAGTTCAGCACCGTGAAGACGGACTTCTTGTTTTCGCCCGCATAGGACGTGCCGCCGATCAGGACGACGCCCCTCGTCAGATCGCAGGCGATGACGGTTTCCGTACGGCAGCCGTGGCGCGCGGGATCGGCCTTGAAGCTTGGCAGGTTGATGATCGTAAGCTTCTGGGTGAAGGTTTCGAGAGAGGCCCGGCTCGGCCGGATCAGGAGATTGCGGATGAACAGCGCGTGCCAGGCGAGCTCCGTGATGACCCGGGTCGGAAGCGCATTTTCCGGATCGGCGCCGCCGACGAGGTCCTGCACGAACAGGGCTTTGCCTGCGGCATGCGCCAGCATGTCCTGATAGAGTACGTCAAAGCGCTCGGGAGATATCGGCTTGTTGTTGTCCCACCAGATAGCGCCCTCGGTGTTGCCATCGCGGACGATGAACTTGTCCTTGGGGGAACGGCCGGTATGCTGGCCGGTCACTGCCCTCAACGCCCCATCGATGGTCAGATCGGCTTCTTCGCGGCGGATCGCTTCTTCGTAAAGCTCTGTCTCGGAGAAGTTATAATTAACGCGCGACACGTCATGAAAACCAAGGGCCGCTATCCCATTGGCGGGATTGTAAAGTCCGAACTCCTCCATACGCGCTTTCCTTCAATTGCCGTTGAACGTGGCGCGAAACTAGTGACGGATTTTCAAAAGAGCAAGAGGGATTCATAAAATTGCTCAGCAATATCAATAAATTAATCGATTTAAAAAAATTTATTCCTCTTTAAATCGGTTTACGGCTCGTTTTAATTCTCAGTCCGAAAGCGGCCCGACAGGCAGGTCAAATCGTGCGACCGTAAGCCGCCCCTTTATCTTTGCCACAATTTGTTCCACCTTTATACTCAAGAAGCGCATCGGTTTACGCTGCCTGGGCTGGGGTGATTCCAGGAGATGCGCATATATGGTCACGGAGACGGAGAGCATGCAGACAATCGCGCTCGTAGATGACGACCGCAATATCCTGACTTCGGTGTCGATCGCTCTGGAAGCGGAAGGATACAAGGTCGAAACCTATACGGATGGCGCCTCCGCGCTTGACGGGCTCATAGCCCGTCCCCCGCAACTGGCAATCTTCGATATCAAGATGCCGCGTATGGACGGAATGGAACTCTTGCGCCGGCTGCGGCAGAAGTCCGACCTGCCGGTGATCTTCCTCACCTCCAAGGACGAGGAAATCGATGAGCTGTTCGGGCTGAAGATGGGCGCGGACGACTTCATCACCAAGCCCTTCTCGCAGCGGCTTCTGGTGGAGCGGGTGAAGGCGATCCTGCGTCGCGCGGGCAACCGCGATGCGCAAATCGCCGGAGGCGTCAAGACAACGCCCGACCAGCAGGCCGCGCGAACGCTGGAACGCGGCCAGCTTCTGATGGACCAGGAGCGCCATACCTGCACCTGGAAGGGCGAGCCGGTCACCCTGACGGTCACCGAGTTCCTGATCCTGCATTCGCTGGCCCAGCGGCCGGGCGTGGTCAAGAGCCGCGACGCCCTGATGGATGCCGCCTACGACGAGCAGGTCTATGTGGACGATCGCACGATCGACAGCCACATCAAGCGCCTGCGCAAGAAGTTCAAGATGGTTGACACCGACTTCGATATGATCGAGACGCTCTACGGCGTCGGTTACCGATTCCGCGAGGCGGCCTGAGCTAGGACCGCCTTGCGAAAGGTTAACTTGAGGCCACGGCCGGATCAGAGGTAAACTGGTCCGGTGGAAGGACTGCAGTGGCAGATCAGACATTCGATAGCGAAATGGCCGGAACAGAGAAGGCCGAGATTCGTCGTGCGCCACGGCGGTTCTGGTCGCGGCCTTTCACGCTTATCCGCCGGGTTTTCGGTCATGCGGTCTTTTCCAGCCTCACCCGCCGCATCCTGTTCTTCAATATCGCGGCGACCGTCGTTCTCGTTGCCGGCATTCTCTATCTCAACCAGTTCCGCGAGGGGCTGATCGATGCACGCGTCGAAAGCCTGCTGACCCAGGGCGAGATCATTGCCGGCGCCATTTCCGCGTCCGCCTCCGTCGATACCAATTCGATCACCATCGATCCGCAGAAGCTTCTCGAGCTGCAGGCCGGCCAAAGCATCACGCCGGTGCCGAACGACGAGGACCTCGATTTCCCCATCGATCCGGAACGCGTCGCGCCGGTCCTGCGTCGCCTCATATCGCCGACACGCACGCGCGCGCGCATTTTCGATGCGGACGCAAACCTTCTGCTCGATTCCCGGCATCTCTATTCGCGCGGGCAGGTCCTGCGCTTCGACCTGCCCCCGGTGGAAAACGCGTCCCAGACCTGGAGCGAGTGGTTCGCGGGGCTTTTCAACCGGCTTCTGCAGCCCGGCAACCTGCCGGTCTACAAAGAAGCGCCGGGCGGCGACGGTTCGATCTATCCCGAAGTCATGAATGCCCTGACCGGCGTGCGCGGCGCGCTGGTGCGCGTCACCGAGCGCGGGGAGCTCATCGTGTCGGTTGCCGTGCCGATCCAGCGGTTCCGCGCCGTGCTTGGCGTGCTGCTGCTTTCAACCCAGGCCGGCGACATCGACAAGATCGTGCATGCGGAACGGCTGGCGATCATGCGCGTCTTCGGCGTGGCCACGCTCGTCAACATCCTGCTTTCGCTGTTGCTTTCGTCGACGATCGCCAATCCGCTGCGCCGCCTGGCGGCGGCGGCGATCCGCGTGCGGCGCGGCGCCAAGCAGCGCGAAGAGATCCCGGATTTCGCCTATCGCCAGGACGAGATCGGCAATCTCTCGATCGCACTGCGCGAAATGACCAATGCGCTCTACGACCGGATCGACGCGATCGAAAGTTTTGCGGCCGACGTGAGCCACGAGCTCAAGAACCCGCTCACCTCGCTCAGGAGCGCCGTCGAAACCCTGCCGCTCGCCAAGTCGGAGGAATCGAAACAGCGGCTGACCGAGATCATCTTCCACGACGTGCGTCGCCTCGATCGCCTGATCAGCGACATTTCCGATGCCTCGCGGCTCGACGCGGAACTGGCCCGATCCGATTCTGCACCGATCGACATGGAGAGCCTGCTCGGCAACTTGGTCGATATTTCCCGGCAGATCCGCACCGGCCGCAAGCCGGTGGAAATCGACCTCGCGATCGACGGCAAGGGGGGCAACAGGGCCGCCTTCCTCGTCAACGGACACGATCTCCGCCTTGGCCAGATCATCACCAATCTCATCGAGAATGCCCGTTCCTTCGTGCCGGAAAAGGGCGGCCGCATCTCGATCCGGCTGTCGCGCGCCAAGGATCGCGTGACGATAACCGTCGACGACAATGGTCCCGGCATCCAGGCGGAAGATATCGACCGCATATTCGAGCGTTTCTATACCGACCGGCCGGAAGGCGAGAGCTTTGGCCAGAATTCCGGTCTCGGCCTGTCAATCAGCCGGCAGATCGCCGAGGCGCATGGCGGAACACTGCGCGCGGAAAACCTGCACGACCCCAAAACCGGCGCCTCGACGGGCGCCCGTTTCATCCTGTCGCTGCCCGCCGGTGAACATCAATGACACCCGGCGGGGTCAACATCCACGCGACAGCCGCCGTCATCGGCACCCGGGGCATTCTGTTCACCGGACTTTCCGGCAGCGGCAAATCGCTGCTCGCGTTCGCCTGCATCGCTGCCGCAAGACGACAAGGCGCCTTCGCCGCGCTGGTGGCCGACGACCAGGTATTCGTGTCCCGTCACGGAGATCGCCTGCTTGCCAGCCGGCCGGCGGCCATCTCCGGGCTGATCGAATTGCGCGGCAGCGGCATCGCGCGGATCGAAAGCATGGCAGCCGCGTCGCTCGATCTCGCGGTTCAGGTGATATCCCTGCCGGAAAGCGAACGTCTTCCGCCAGAAAGGGAGCACTTTCCCTTGCCCGGGCTTGGGGAGCTTCCGCTTGTTCGAATCTGGCAGGGAACGCCCGATCCTCTGGCCGTTATCGGCGCGTTCGCCCCCGAGTTTCGCGGCGAGACGCCCTTTTGATCCGGTCGACGCCTGATTTTTTGACTTGAACTTCAATTCTACATGGAGAAGATGGCTTCCCACCGCTGGACGGCTTTGTTGCAATGCGATAATGGCCGCGAGTTTCCATAGCAGGGGGCAGTTTTCATGATCGGAATTGTGCTTGTCACCCATGGCAAGCTGGCTGAGGAGTTTCGTCATGCAGTCGAGCATGTCGTCGGACCTCAGAAATTCATCGAAACCGTATCGATCGGCCCCGAAGACGATATGGACCAACGCCGGCAGGATATCGTCGATGCCGTCAGCCGCGCGGACGACGGCCATGGCGTCATCATCCTGACCGACATGTTCGGCGGAACGCCTTCCAACCTCTCCATTTCCGTGATGGACAGCGGCAAGACCGAAGTCATCGCCGGCATGAACCTGCCGATGCTGATCAAGCTCGCCGGGGTACGCAGCGACAACAATATGGACAAGGCGCTCGCGGAAGCCTCCGAAGCGGGCCGCAAATACATCAATGTCGCAAGCCGCGTCCTGAGCGGCAAGTAAGAAACGAGACTGAATGTCCGCGCTCCTCTCCCGCGAATTCCTGATCGTCAACAAGCGCGGTCTCCACGCGCGGGCTTCGGCCAAGTTCGTGCAGATGGTCGAAGGCTTCGACGCCGTGATCACCGTCTCCAGGGACGGGACAACGGTCGGCGGCACGTCCATCATGGGCCTCATGATGCTCGCAGCCAGCCCCGGCTGCACGATCGAAGTATCGGCAACCGGCAACCAGGCGACAGAAGCGCTCGATGCGCTCGAACAGCTCGTCGCCAACAGGTTCGGCGAAGAGGCCTGACCGGAACTCGATCCGGCCCTTCCTGACATAAACATATAAAGACTTCTTTATATCCCGTTGCCTGTTTGCAGGAAGCCTGCTAAACCGCTCGCCAGCTTCCGCCTGTCGCGCAGGCGGTTCCTGTCATGTCCGCCGGCTGCCGTCGGACAGGCGCCACCGAACATGGAGAGCTTTATGAGCACAGATAAGGATTATGTCGTCGCGGATATCAATCTTGCCGCCTACGGCCGCAAGGAGCTCGACATCGCGGAAACCGAAATGCCCGGCCTGATGTCCTGCCGTGCGGAATTCGGCACGTCGAAGCCGCTGAAGGGCGCCCGCATCTCGGGCTCGCTGCACATGACCATCCAGACGGCCGTGCTGATCGAGACGCTCCAGGAACTCGGCGCCGAAATCCGCTGGGCGTCCTGCAACATCTTCTCGACACAGGACCACGCCGCCGCAGCGATCGCCGCCGCCGGCATCCCGGTCTTCGCGGTCAAGGGCGAGTCGCTCACCGAATACTGGGAATACACCGACAAGATCTTCCAGTGGGCCGATGGCGGCCTTTCCAACATGATTCTCGACGATGGCGGCGACGCCACGATGTACATCCTGCTCGGCGCCCGTGCCGAGGCCGGCGAGGACGTGCTTTCCAATCCGGGTTCGGAAGAAGAGGAAATCCTCTTCGCGCAGATCAAGAAGCGCCTCCAGGCCTCTCCGGGCTGGTTCACCAAGCAGCGCGACGCGATCAAGGGCGTCACGGAGGAAACCACCACCGGCGTCCATCGTCTCTACGAACTCTCGAAGAAGGGCCTGCTGCCCTTCCCGGCGATCAACGTCAACGACTCGGTCACCAAGTCGAAGTTCGACAATAAATACGGCTGCAAGGAGTCGCTGGTCGACGGCATCCGCCGCGGCACCGACGTGATGATGGCCGGCAAGGTCGCCGTCGTCTGCGGTTATGGCGACGTGGGCAAGGGCTCGGCCGCTTCGCTCGCCGGCGCCGGCGCGCGCGTCAAGGTTACCGAAGTCGATCCGATCTGCGCCCTGCAGGCGGCCATGGACGGCTTTGAAGTCGTGACCCTCGAGGACGTCATCTCGACGGCCGATATCTTCATCACCACCACCGGCAATAAGGACGTTATCCGCATCGACCACATGCGCGCGATGAAGGACATGGCTATCGTCGGCAACATCGGCCACTTCGACAACGAAATCCAGGTTGCGGCACTCCGGAACCTCAAGTGGACCAACGTCAAGCCGCAGGTCGACATGATCGAGTTCCCCAAGGGCAACCGCATCATCCTGCTGTCCGAAGGCCGCCTGCTGAATCTCGGCAATGCCACCGGCCACCCGTCCTTCGTGATGTCGGCCTCCTTCACCAACCAGACGCTGGCGCAGATCGAGCTCTTCACCAAGCAGGGCCAGTACAAGAACGAGGTCTATATCCTGCCGAAGCATCTCGATGAGAAGGTCGCCCGCCTGCATCTCGCCAAGCTCGGCGTGAAGCTCACGGAACTCTCCGAAGAGCAGGCCGCCTATATCGGTGTTTCGGCACAAGGCCCGTTCAAGGCGGAACACTATCGGTACTAATTGCTAGCCGGTTAATCCACAAGATATAGTAGCCGCAGCCTTGACAAAGGGCTGCGGCTACTTTTTTGGGCGCCTCCCTTCCCGGCGATTCCCTAAGCAAGTATTGTTTTAGGACTTGATTCGCGTCGATCCGCAGTGTGCCGGGACCCCCACGGTTGTCCGGCTCCGGGCAAGGCGCGGAATGGTATGTCTTGTCGATGAGCGGCAATTGGACGGAGACAGACCGGGTATGTCGGTAAAAAAAATGAGCCTGTTCAAGCGGGCCGATCCTTCTTGCGACGGAGCAAGGGCTCCGGCCTCGCGATCCCTTTCCGGTTTTCCGGATGGCGGCGCGATGGCCGCCAGGCTTCGCCGCCTTGCGCGCTTCGGCAGCGCTTTCCTGTCCGGCACCGCCCTTTCCGGGCTGGCGACGGCGGCGCTTGCGCAGCAGTCGGGCAACGAGGCCGTCCGGCTTTTCTCATCCACCGAGGTCATCATTTCCTCGCTGGTGATGGGCGCGCTCGGCGCAGCCCTGCTTTCCGCCATGTGGCTGGTGCGCCAGCGCGGCAACATGGAAGCCGAAACCCAGGAGATGCGCAGCGCGCTTTCCGATGCGCAGCAACGCATTTCGAAATACGAAGCCCTTATTGCGGACAAGAACCGACGCATCGTCATCTGGGAAGGCGGCTCCTCGAAGCCGGAGCTTCTGGGCCAACTTCCGCCCGAAACCGGAGCACCGCAACAGGACCGCGATTTCCTTGCCTTCGGCCGCTGGCTGCGCGGCCTCTCCGCCGGAGAGCTCGAAAAATCGATCGAGCTTTTGCGCAGCGAAGCCCGCTCTTTCGACATGGTGGTGGAAACAAACCGGGACGAGATCCTTGAGGTGCAGGGCAGGGTTTCCGGCGGCAAGGCCTTCGTCCGTTTCATCGCCCTCAACAACCTGCGCGCGGAGCTCGCCGAACTGAAGATCGAGCGCGAACGGCTTGCAGGTTCGATCTCCCTCTTCCATTCGCTGCTCGACGCCATCGAGCAACCGGTCTGGCGCCGCGACCCGCAGGGCAAGCTCACCTGGGTGAACCATGCCTATGGAGACGCCGTCGAAACACCGACGACCGCGCAGGCGATAGAGGAGGAGCGTGAGTTCCTCGGCACCATCGCGCGTGAGAAGATCAAGACGGTTGCGACCTCGACTTCACCGTTCCACGACCGGATTTCAACGGTCGTGCACGGAAACCGGACGATGTTCGACGTCGTCGATGTCGTGACGCCCGGTGGATCGGCCGGCATGGCGATCGACGTGTCGGAAGCGGAAGTCGTGCGCGAAGAGCTGAAACGTACGCTCAAAAGCCATGCGGAGACCCTCGATCACCTGGCGACACCCGTCGCCATTTTCGATAGCGAGCGGCGGCTTCAATTCTACAATCAGGCTTTCGTGCAGCTCTGGGGCTTCACGCTTCCCTTCCTCGATTCACGGCCGGACAATAGCGAGCTGCTCGACAAGCTGCGCAGCGACGGCAAGCTGCCGGAGCAGCTCAACTGGCGGAGCTGGAAGGAGACGGCACTTTCCGTCTACCGCTCGCCCGATACGCAGACCGACCTCTGGCACCTGCCGAACGGCCAGACCCTCCGTGTGATCGCGACCGCGCATCCACAGGGCGGCGCCACCTGGGTTTTCGAAAACCTCACCGAACAGGTGGACCTCGAAACGCGCTACAACACACTGGTCAGGGTACAGGGCGAAACGATCGACCATCTTTCCGAAGGGGTCGCGGTCTTCGGTCCCGATGGCCGCATCCGCCTGTCGAACCCGGCCTTCCGCGCCCTGTGGGGCATCACCGCCGAGGAAGCCAAACCCGGAACTCATATCAAGGCAATCGAAACGGCCTGCACGCCGTCCTACGACAAGCCGGACGGATGGCGCCGCTTCGGCCAGATGCTCACCAATTTCGACGACGAACGGCCATCGCTGCAGGGCACGTTCGAACTCTATTCCGGCCTGATCCTCGACTACGCGGTGACCCCGCTGCCGAACGCCCAGACCATGTTCACGTTTGTCGACATGACGGCGAGCGCGCGGGCCGAGCGGGCGCTGAAGGAAAAGAACGAGGCGCTCCAGAAAGCCGACGAGATCAAGAATGATTTCGTCCAGCATGTTTCCTACGAGCTGCGCTCGCCGCTTACCAATATCATCGGCTTTACCGATCTCCTGAAGACGCCGGGCGTCGGTTCGCTCAACGAACGGCAGTCGGAATATATCGACCATATCTCCACGTCCTCCTCGGTGCTGCTGACGATCGTCAACGACATTCTCGATCTGGCGACGGTCGATGCCGGGATCATGCAGCTTCACTATTCGGAAATGTCGATCGACGACCTGCTCGACGACGTCGCAATGCAGATCGCCGACCGGCTCCATGAAAACGGCGTAACGCTTGCAATCACTGCCCCAGCCGGGCTGGGCGGGATCGTTGCCGACGAGCAGCGGCTGAAGCAGATCCTCATCAAGCTGCTCACCAACGCCACGAATTTTGCTCCGGAAGGCTCGACGATCACGCTCAAATGCTGGCGGCTGGACCACGACGTGTTCTTCTCGGTGACCGACAAGGGACCGGGCATCTCCGAGGAGATGCTGAAAACCGTCTTCGACCGTTTCTCTTCCAATGCGAAGGGCGGCAAGCGCAGCGGCGCCGGCCTGGGGCTTTCGATCGTCGAGAGCTTCGTCCATCTCCACAATGGCGAAGTGACGATCGACAGCAGGCCGGGTGAAGGCACGATCGTTACCTGCCGCATTCCAAGTGCCGCCCCCAGAGCGCATTCCGTCGCTGCCGAATGAACAATGGCGCCGCTCTCATTCTGACCCTTGCCGATGAAGCCGAAACGATCCGTTTCGGCGAGGATCTGGCGCTTGCCTTCAGGAAGGGTGATTGCATTGCCCTTTCCGGCGACCTCGGCGCGGGCAAGTCGACGATCGCCAGGGCGTTTCTGCGCGCGCTCGCCGACGACGATACGCTCGAGGTGCCGAGCCCGACCTTCACGCTGGTGCAAAGCTACGACCTGCGGATTCCCGTTTCCCATTTCGATCTCTATCGCCTCGGTGATCCCTCCGAACTCGACGAACTCGGTTTCGACGAAGCGCTTTCCCATGGGGTCTGCCTCGTTGAATGGCCGGAAATGGCCGAAAGCCTCCTGCCAGAAACCCGGGTGGCCCTGAAGCTGGAGCATGAGGGCGATGGACGCAAGGTGACGATCGAGGGTCCAGAACCCCAGATGAAGCGCCTGCGCCGGGTGCTGGCAATCCGTGAATTCCTCGACAGGCACGGCTATGCGGGAGCACGCCGTCGCTTCCTGACCGGCGATGCCTCCGTCATGCGGGGATACGAGACGATCGGCACGGCCGCCGGCGCCAGGCTCGTCCTGATGGATTGGCCGAAACCGCCGGAAAGCCCGCCCGTACTCGACGGCAAACCCTATCCCAAAGTGGCTCACCTGGCCGAGGACGTTTACCCGTTCGTGGCGATCGCCAACTATCTCCGGGAAATCGGACTGGCGGCGCCGGCGATTCTGCATGCGGACTACGATCAGGGCATATTGCTGATCGAGAACCTCGGCGAGGAAGGCGTCCTCGACGCCGAAGGCAAGCCGATCCCCGAACGGTATCGCGAAAGCGTCGTCTGCCTCGGCTTCCTCCACAGCCACGAGATGCTCCAGGAGCTGCCGGCCGGGAACAACCATATCCATCATGTTCCGGATTTCGATCCGACCGCCATGAAGATGGAGGCACGGCTTCTTCTCGACTGGCATCTCCCTTGGAAGCGGGGCACGCCGGCGACCGATACGGAACGCCAGGAATACCTTGCGATATGGGACGGACTGATCCGCGAACTGGACGGTGCCGAGAAAAACCTCCTGCTACGCGATTTTCACTCGCCGAACATCATCTGGCGTGCGGGGGAATCCGGTATCCGGCGTGTCGGCATCATCGATTTCCAGGATGCCATGATCGGCCCGACCGCCTACGATCTCGCCTCCATCGTGCAGGACGCGCGGACGGATGTTCCAGGGCCGCTTGCCGACCAGCTGATGGTGGATTACGTCACCCTGCGTCGCTCGCTCGGACCTTTCGACGAACAGGCCTTTCAAAAGGCGTGGGCGATCATGGCCGCCCAGCGAAACTGCAAGCTGGCAGGTCTTTGGGTGAGACTCTTGCAGCGCGACGGCAAGCCGGGTTATCTGAAGCATATGCCGCGCACGCTCCGCTACCTTTCGACGGCATTGCGGCACGAGGTACTCTCACCCTTGCGCGATTGGTGCCGGCGGGCTGGAATAGAGATCACCGAATAACACGGTTTGAGATGACCATCAGACAAGCCCCCATCAAGCAGGCGATGGTGCTCGCCGCAGGCCTCGGCACCCGCATGCGCCCGGTGACGGATACGATGCCGAAACCGCTGGTAAGGATCGGCGGCAAGCCGATGATCGACTATGTGCTGGACGCGCTCCGCGAAGCCGGCGTCGAGCGTGCGGTCGTCAACGTGCATCATTTCGCCGATCAGATGGAAACCCATCTAAAATCCTACGACGGCCTTGAAATTCTCATCTCGGACGAACGCGACAGGCTGATGAACAATGGCGGCGGGATCGTCAAAGGACTCAAGCTTCTCGACCGGGAAACCATCTTCGTCATGAATGCCGATCTTTTCTGGATCGGCGAGAAGCCCGGCCGGCCGACAAACCTGCAGCGCTTGGCCGGATTCTTCGATCCCGACCGCATGGACATGGCGATGCTCTGTGTCCGCATCGAGGATACGACCGGTCACAACGGCGTCAACGATTTCTCCATGTCTGCCGACGGCGGGCTGACGCGCTATCGCGACGATCCGTCCAACCCCGTCGTTTATGCCGGTGCGTTTGCCATGCAGCCATCCTTCCTGGAAGACGCGCCGACCGATCCCTTCAACATCAATACCTATTTCGACAGGGCGATCGCCCGCGGCAGGCTTTACGGCATGGTGCTGGACGGGCATTGGCTGACGGTCGGAACCCCGGAAGCCATCGGCGAGGCGGAGGAAACGATCCGGCGATTCCGGACGTTCGCGTGAACATGGCCGGGCAGCATCAGCCACGCGTCTTCACCATCCAAGCCGGCGCTCCGTTCCTGAAAACCGTGGCCGCCGCACTCTGCGATGGCCGGCTTTCCGAAGGCTTCCGTTACGATCCCTCCGATCCGCTGGCACTGGCCGACGTGACGATCTTCGTGCCGACCCGACGCTCCGCCCGCGTGCTGCGTTCCGAATTCGTCGATCTGCTTGGCGGCCGCTCGGCTATTCTTCCGGTCATCCGGCCGCTCGGCGAAACCGATGACGATAGCGGCTATTTCGATCTCGTGGCGCCGGAGGAGATGGATCTGGCGTTGCCGATCGGCGGCACGGCGCGGTTGCTGGAACTCGGGCGTCTGATCCTCGCGTGGCGCAATCAGCTGCCGAAAATCGTGCTCGACGTGCATTCGGAATCACCGCTCATCGCTCCCGCCAGCCCGGCGGATGCCGTCTGGCTTGCCCGGGCGCTTGCGGAACTCATCGATTCAATCGAGACCGAAGAACGGGACTGGGCAGACCTCAAGAAACTCCAGACAGGGGAGCATGCGCTCTGGTGGCAGCTCACCGCCGAATTCCTGTCGATCGCAAGCACCTTCTGGCCGGCGCGGCTGGAAGAACTCAGACGTTCTTCGCCGGCCAAACACCGGGCGGCCATCCTGCGCGGCGAGGCCCGGCGCATTTCGACAAGGGAACACAAGGGACCGGTCATCGTGGCGGGTTCGACCGGCTCCGTCCCGGCGGCGGCCGATCTGATCACGGCCATTTCCCGGCTGCCTGGCGGAACCGTCATCCTTCCCGGCCTCGACCTTTCCATGCCAGCCGACCAGTGGGCGATGATCGGCGAGGAAATCCTTGACGGCAGGCTGGAACCGGCAAGCCGCAGCCATCCGCAATTCGGATTGTCCCGGCTCCTGAAGAAGCTCGGCGTGATACGGGACGAAGTGCCCACCTTGGGCGACGTTCCCCCCGATCTCGCTTTTCGGGCCCGGACGATATCCCAGGCACTGGCGCCGGCCAGGGCCACCGACCATTGGAATGCCTGGCGCGAATCCGTCAATCGGGACCTCCTGCACAGCGCCTTTGCCGATGTCTCGCTGATCGAGGCGGCCAACGAACGCGAAGAGGCCGTGGCGATTGCCATCGCCCTGCGCCTCGCCCTTGAGAAACCGGGCAGAGACGGCGGCGAGGCGCAGGCGGCGCTGATCACGCCAGACCGTGTTCTGGCCCTTCGCGTTACGGCGGAACTTTCCCGGTTCGGAATCGTAGCCGACGATTCAGCCGGTTCGGCGCTTTCCGGAACGTTGCAGGGTACCCTCACCCAGCTTCTCCTCGAAGCGACGCTGAGACCGGGCGATCCGGTGGCGATCGTCGGGCTGCTCAAACATCCGCTCATGAGCCTAGGCCTGCCGGCGGCGGAGCTGCGATCCTCGGTCGAGGCCCTGGAAGTGTTGGCGTTGCGCGGCGGCACCGGCGACATGGACATTTCGGCACTGGAGCCGTTGCTGGAAAAGCAGCTTTCGGAGCAGGCCTCTGACAGGCATCCGCCGCGCTGGCGGCTTTCGCTGCCGGACGATGCCGCGGACAAGGCCCGCGATCTCGCACGACGGCTGGCGAGAGCGATAGAACCGCTCGCTTCTGCCTTCGTGCGGCGCCGGCCCGATGGCCGCGGCCTCACCAGCAAGCTGACGCTCGCCGACTGGGCGGCGAGAACTGGTCGGGCGCTGGAAGCCGTTGCGATCGACGAACGGGAAAATCTGGCCGCCCTCTGGTCCGGCGAAGCCGGCGAAAGACTGGCGGGACTGCTTTCGGAGGTCATCGAAACCGATGGCCAGATGGAGGCGGACGGACCGCAATGGATCGACATCATCATGGCGCTGACGACCGGCGAAGCCGTAAAGCCCCGCTCGCTCAGCCATCCGCGCGCCTTCATCTTCGGCACGCTGGAAGCACGGCTGCAGAGCATGGACACGATGATCCTCGGCGGCCTGAACGAGGGCTCGTGGCCGGGCCAGACAGTCAACAACCCCTTCCTCTCCCGTACGATGAAGACGGACATGGGACTGGAACCGCCCGAACGGCGGATAGGACAGCTCGCCCATGATTTCGAAATGGCCTGCGGCACCGGTCACCTCATCCTCTCCCGTTCGCTTCGCCAGGGCTCGACACCGACCGTCGCCTCCCGCTGGCTGCAAAGACTGCTGGCGCTCGGTGGAAAACAGCTCGGGGACGAGCTCAAGGCGCGCGGCGACCAGTACCGTCATTGGGCCTCGGCGATTGACGCGGGCGAGAACCAGCCCGGCGCCAAACGCCCCGCCCCCAAGCCGCCGGCGGAGCTTCAGCCGAAGAGCTATTCCTTCAGCGAGGTCGGACGCCTGCGCCGTGACCCCTATTCCATCTATGCCCGCCGCATCCTGAAACTCGATCCCCTCGATCCTTTCAATCGCGATCCCGGCGCGGCCGAACGCGGCACGCTCTATCACGCGATCATCGATCGCTACACGCGCGAAGGCCACAAGCCCGGCTCACCTGCGGCAAAGGAGGCGATGCGGCGGATCACCCATGAACTCTTCGATGCCGAACAACTGCCTCCGCATATCGACCGCGTCTGGCGACCCCGTTTCCTGGAAGTCTCTCGTGCCTTTCAGGATTGGGAGGCGGAGCGCGCACCGGATATCCGCAAGACGCTGACCGAGGCCGGTGCCGGCTGGGAACTGGAGCCGGCGGGCATCCGCGTTACCGGCATCGCCGACCGGATCGACATCAGAGGGTCGGGCCTTGCCGATCTCGTGGATTACAAAACGGGGCTAAGCCCTTCCGTCTCCCAGGCGCGCGCGCTGCTCGATCCTCAGCTCGCATTGGAAGCCGCGGCCCTTCAGGCCGGCGCATTTCGCGACGCAGGCGCGCTGCAGCCACAGGACCTGCTCTATATCCGGCTCAGGCCCGGCGACCGCTTCAGGACCGACAGGGTCAACAACGAGGATGCCTCCGCGACTGCCAGGCGCGAGCCGAAATCCGCGCTCGACCTTGCACGGGAATCACTCGAACAGCTCACCCGCTTCGTCATCACGCTCCGCAACGGCCAGGCCGGCTTCGCATCCCGGCTCATCCCTTTCATGCAAGGCGATTTCGGCGGAGAGTACGATCACCTCGCTCGCGTGGCGGAATGGTCGACGGCGGACGAGGAAGGGGAAGCCGAAGCCGATGAATGACGCGCTTCCCGAGAACGACGATCCGATCGCATGGATCGACTGGACGACACATCAGCAATCGCTGGCATCCGACCCTGCGAGTTCCGCCTGGGTTTCAGCCAATGCCGGCTCGGGCAAGACGCATGTTCTGACCCAACGGGTCATCCGCCTCCTGCTCTCCGGCTACCGGCCGGCCTCCATCCTCTGCCTTACCTATACGAAGGCGGCCGCCTCGGAGATGTCCAATCGCGTCTTCCAGCGGCTCTCCGAGTGGACGATACTTTCCGACGACGAACTGAGGAAAAGGATCGCCGGCATCGAAGGTTCCGAACCGGATTCCTTCAAGCTCGCCGAAGCACGGCGGCTCTTCGCCAAGGCATTGGAAACCCCCGGCGGCCTGAAGATCCAGACGATCCACGCTTTCTGCGAGGCGTTGCTGCACCAGTTTCCGCTCGAGGCCAACGTTGCCGGACATTTCTCCGTTCTCGACGACCGTGCGGCATCTTCCCTGCTTGCCGAAGCGAGACGCTCGCTCCTGACGGCGACCTCCGCGGAAGACGATCCGGAACTTGCCGAAGCCTTCGCGCATGTACTCAATCTTGGCGACGAGTTCGGACTTGAAACCCTGCTTTCCGACATCATCGCCAACCGCCCCGCCATCCGCCGTTTCGTCACCCATGCGGAGCGTCATGGCGGCGTCGGCGTCGAACTGAGACGAGCCTTCGGACTTGCTCCCGCCGATACGGAAGAAAGCATCGCGGCAGGCTACTGGCCTCTGCCGAGCCTTTCCGGCCTCGCTCTCGATCTCTATCTCGCGCTCGCCGACCAGAAGGGAAACGCAACCGTCCATGACATCGCATATGGATTGAGGACCGTTGCCAGGGAGCCGGACGTCTTCAAGCGTGTCCAACATCTCGACTCCATCTTCCTGACCGCCAAAGGCACGGCCAAGGCGGATCGAAGTCTGATCGCCAGCGCCATGACGAAGACCGCACCGGAACTTGCGAGCGCCATCGACGCGGCGCGCACGCATGTGGTCGAAAGTCGCGACCGGCTGCGGATCATGCGAATGTTTTCGGCCACGAAGGCGGCCCTGACGCTCGCGCAGCGTCTCAACAACGACTATGAGGACCTGAAGAAGCAGCGCAGCCTGCTCGATTTCGAGGATCTGATCGCCCGTACCGCCGATCTGCTCACCCGTGACGGCGTGGGCGCGTGGGTGCACTACAAACTCGATCAGGGCATCGATCACATTCTTGTCGACGAGGCGCAGGACACTAGCCCGATCCAGTGGACGGTGATCAAATCGCTTGCCGAGGATTTCTATTCCGGGGCGAGCGCCCGGGAAACGCGGCGCACCATCTTCGCGGTCGGCGACGAGAAGCAATCGATCTATTCATTCCAGGGTGCAAGGCCGGAACGTTTCTCCGACGAAAGCAGGGATACCGAAAAAAGGGTGCGTGCAGCCGGCCAGGGCTTCAACCTCGTCAATCTCCGCGTTTCCTTCCGCTCCACGGCGGATGTCCTGTCGGCCGTCGATCAAGTGTTCGCTATCCCGGAGAATGCCCAGGGCTTGAGCGCAGCCCGGGAACCGGTCGTGCATCGTTCCAGCCGCACGGGTCACCCCGGCGCCGTCGACCTTTGGGACATGGTGGTGCCGGAGGTCTCCGAACAGGAAGAGGATTGGACCGCCCCCTTCGATGCGACGCCGGACAAGGCGCCGTCGGCAATCCTCGCGAGCCGCATCGCCAACCGGATCGGCGAGATGACGGCCACGGAAACGATCATCGAAAAAGGTGCCGAACGGCCAATCGAGCCGGGCGATATCCTCGTGCTGGTCAGGAAACGCGACGCCTTCGTCAATGCGCTGACCCGGGCGCTGAAGCGGCGCGACAACATCCCCGTCGCAGGCGCGGATCGTTTGCGTCTCACAAGCCATATCGCCGTGCAGGACCTGCTGGCGCTCGGGCGCTTCCTGCTGCTGCCGCAGGACGATCTTTCGCTGGCGGCGGTGCTCAAAAGTCCGCTCTTCAATCTGTCGGAGGAGGACGTTTTCGAGATCGCCGCGCTTCGGTCAGGCAATGCCAGCGCCTGGGGTGAGCTCAACCGTTTAGCCGACGAACAGCCTCTCCGCTTTCGTGATGCGGCAGACCGGCTGCATCATCTTCTCGCCCTCTCCCGGCAGC
Source organism: Neorhizobium puerariae (assembly GCF_042429745.1). Classification (NCBI taxonomy): domain Bacteria; kingdom Pseudomonadati; phylum Pseudomonadota; class Alphaproteobacteria; order Hyphomicrobiales; family Rhizobiaceae; genus Neorhizobium; species Neorhizobium puerariae. The sequence goes on from NZ_JBHMAA010000077.1 coordinate 41,688, forward strand.
TCAGCCCACACGATCTGTTTGCCCGCCTCCTTGGGCAATATGGTGGAAGGCGGAAATTCCTCGGTCGGCTCGGAACGGAAGCGGGCGATATCCTCGACGAGTTCCTGACCTTCGCACTCGATCACGAAACGAACGGCCTGCCCGGCCTGCAGGCCTTCATCTCGACACTTGACCTCGAATCCCCGGAGGTCAAACGGGAACAGGACGGCGGCCGCAACGAGGTCAGGATCATGACCGTGCATGCCTCCAAGGGTCTGGAAGCGCCGGTGGTCTTCCTGGTCGACAGCGGATCGAAGGCCTTCATCTCCTCGCATGTACCCAAATTCAGGCTACTCCGGCTCGGAGAGGACGAGGTGCCGGCCTGGGTTCCGGGGAAAACGATCGGTAACTCGGCTACCGCTGCGGATGACAACCGAATCAGGGCGGCAACGGAAGAAGAATATCGCCGACTGCTTTACGTCGGCATGACGCGTGCCGCCGACCGGCTGATTGTCTGCGGATATCGCGGCAAGATCGACAATGCCGAGACATGGCACCCCATGATCGCCAGGGCACTTGCTGCCGACGAGCATCATTGCAGCCTAGCGCAATTCACCGGACCGGACGGCGGGTGGAGCGGTTTCAGGTGGCGGCTCCCCCCTTCCGTCTCCGGAAGTATTGTGAAAGCGAAGCAGCGGCATGCGGAACCGGACAAGAAGCAGCTTTTGCCCCCCGCCCTCGCGCGCGCATTGCCGGCGCAAAAAATCCTGCCGCGGCCGCTTAGCCCTTCCGGCGCCGGTACGATGATCGACGATGAGGCAGATGACCTGATCGTTACCTCGCCCCTGTTCGGAGAAGAGAGAGGTGCCGGGATCGCCCTGCAGAAAGGTTGGCTCGTCCACCGCATGCTGCAGATGCTGACGGATTTTCCCGAAGCCGAACGGAAGGCCGCCGCACGGCGCTATGCCGAACGCGCCGCACGCTTCTGGTCGGCGGCCGAGCGGGAGAATCTTGTCTCCTCGGTCATGTCCGTCCTGGAGCACGAGGATCTCGGTCCGGTCTTTTCCGAAAGGAGCCAGTCAGAAGTGTCGATCATGGGAACATTGACGCTCGAAGGAAAGGACTATGCCATTTCCGGGCGGATCGACCGGCTCGCGGTCACCGATAGCCATGTCATCATCCTCGACTACAAGACCAATCGCGTGCCGCCGGAGAGAGCTGATGGGGTGCCGCTCGTCCATCGCGCCCAGCTTGCCATCTATCGCGAAATCCTGAAGCCGCTCTATCCGGAAAAGGCCTTCGATTGCGTCCTGGTCTACACCGAAACGGCCGGCGTGATCCCCTTGCCGCCGGATCTGCTGTCACGCTCGCTTGCGGAACTCAAAACAAAGTGAGATGACGGCCATTGAAAACTTTGAGCGCGCGTCTCACATTTGTTTCAACAGAGAATCGTGAAGGAGAGCCCTATGGCTACCGTGAAAGTCGATAACAGCAATTTCCAGGCTGAAGTCCTCAACTCCACCGAACCGGTCGTCGTGGATTTCTGGGCCGAATGGTGTGGCCCGTGCAAGATGATTGCCCCGAGCCTTGAGGAAATCGCGACCGAACTCGCCGGCAAGGTGAAGGTCGCCAAGCTGAATATTGATGAAAATCCGGAACTGGCCGCTCAATATGGCGTGCGCTCGATCCCGACGCTTGCGGTGTTCAAGGGTGGAGAAGTCGCCGACATCAAGGTGGGCGCCGCTCCGAAGACCGCGCTTTCGGCCTGGATTTCCAGCGCCGCCTGATTTTTTCAGCAGCGTAGCATGACCTCATGAAAAAGCCCGGCTGTCTCCCTGCAGCCGGACTTTTGCTTTTCGTCCACAAGACTTCGCCGGATCAGGCTGGCGGCGTGCCGTTATCGGCCAGCGCGTTGCCGGCGAAATAGAGCGAACCGCCGATCAGGATGCGTGGTGGCGAATTGCCGGGAATCTGGCGGCGGGCGATCTCCTGCAGCGCCTCGGCAATCGAGCCCGCCGGTTCGGCGACCAGACCGGCATCAAAAGCCGAATGAGCCAGAACGACCGGGTCCAGCGCAGCCTCGCTGCCGCGAATCCGCACCGTGAAGACATGTTCGGCGATATCGGCAAAGGCGCGGAAATAGCCGACAGGGTCCTTGGTATTGATCATGCCGGCGATGATATAAAGCGGCCGCGGCTGCCGCTCTTCGAAAGCGACCATGGCCTCGGCGATGACTTCCCCGGCGCCGGGATTGTGCCCGCCGTCCACCCAGATTTCGGCACCAAGCGGCGCATATTGCAAAAGCTCGCCTTCCGTCAGCCTTTGAAGACGCGCAGGCCATTCGACGGTCGTCATGGCTTTTTCCATCGTGGCTTCCGTCACGGTGAAACCGGCAGCCTTGACCGCGCGGATCGCCGCCGCCGCGTTGGCATATTGATGGCGTCCCGGGAGCCGGGGCAACGGCAGGTCAGCAAGGCCGAACTCATCCTGATAGATCAGCCGGCCGAACTCCTCGTGAGCAGTGAAATCCTGGCCATAGACGGCCACCGGACAGCCGAGCCGCTCAGCAGTCGACACAAGCACATCGCGCGCAGCCTCGAATTCCTGATGACCGATCACCACCGGCCGGCCGCGTTTCATGATGCCCGCCTTTTCTGCGGCAATCAGCTCGACGCGATCACCGAGATAGGCCTGATGATCGAGCGAAATCGGCATGATGACCGAAACCGCAGGATCGGGGACGACATTGGTGGAATCGAAACGCCCACCCATGCCGACTTCGAGAATAACCGCATCGGCCGGTTTCTCGGAGAAAAGCAGAAAACTGACGGCCGTCAGAATCTCGAAGACGGTGATCTGCTGGCCGGCATTCGCTTCCCCCACACGGCGCAACGCATCGGCGAAATCGGCATCCGAGACGAGTTCGCCGCGGCCGCCCTTTACCCCGATACGGTAGCGTTCATGCCAATTGACCAGATGCGGCGATGTATCGACATGCACCGAATAGCCGCCTGCCTCCAGAAGAGCACGGCAGAAGGCGGTCACCGATCCCTTGCCGTTGGTACCTGCAACATGGATAACCGGCGGCAGTCCGAGATGGGGGTCGCCCAAGACTTTCAGAAGCCGGGAGATGCGATCGAGCGACATGTCAAAACCCTTCGGATGAAGGGTCATCAAACGCTCGATCTCTTTCTCGGCTTCGCTCACCGCGGCATCGCTCATAGTGGTCATCCCGCCGCTCCGGCTTTCAGTGGTCCCAATTCGATCCCTGGAAATCAGGCGCTGATTTTGGCGGGGGCTGCAATTGCCTGTTGGAGCGGCTGTTTCGTCAGCATCTTCAGGAGTTTGGCGAGAGTCGCCGGGATATCGTGGCGCTTCACGACCATATCGACCATGCCATGTTCAAGCAGGTATTCCGAAGTCTGGAAACCTTCCGGCAGCTTCTCGCGCAACGTCTGCTCGATAACGCGTTTTCCCGCAAAGCCGATCTCGGCGCCCGGTTCGGCAATATGGATATCGCCCAGCATGGCGTAGGACGCCGTGACGCCGCCGGTCGTCGGGTTGGTCAGGACGACGACATAGGGCAAGCCTGCTTCCTTCAGCATATCGACCGCAACCGTGGTGCGCGGAAGCTGCATCAGCGAGAGGATGCCTTCCTGCATGCGCGCGCCGCCCGAGGCCGGGAAGATGACCAGCGGGCATTTTTCCGCCAGAGCCCGTTCGCATGCCTTGACGATCGCCTCGCCGGCAGCAAGCCCAAGCGACCCGCCGATGAAGTTGAACTCGTGCACGACGGCGACGAGCTTCAGGTCCTGGACGTAACCGATGCCGGAGAGGATCGTATCCTCCTGTTCGGTCTTGGTGCGGCTGTCCTTCAGGCGATCGGCGTAGCGCTTCGAATCGCGAAATTTCAACGGGTCCTGGGCGACCTTCGGCTGGGGCAGCGATTCGTAGACGCCACCATCAAAAAGATCGGCGAGCCGCGCCTTGGCCGGCATCTTCATGTGGAAGCCGGAGGCCGGAATGACCCACTTGTTCTCCTCCAGGTCCTTGTGAAAGACCATTTCGCCGGTCTCCGGGCACTTGATCCAGAGATTTTCGGGAACGTCCCGGTTGGGACGGCCAAGCATGGAGTTGATGCGCGGCCGGACATAATTGGTGAGCCAGTTCACTTGGGCGTACTCCTGTTGGAATTCGAGCCTAATGTGGGCAGATTATTCGGCCGCAACAAGGCGCGCTGCACGCACGCCGGTCGCAAGCCCGCGCACCAGCGTCGCCACGGAGGCGATCGTGTCGGGTCCGGCTGCGCCATCCCTGGTAAGGCTGCCGGCGATCTGCGCGACGATTGCCGTTCCCACCACGACGCCATCGGCGGCGGCGCCGATCGCCTTCGCGTGATCGGCCGTCTTGACGCCGAAACCGACGCAGACGGGCAGGTTCGTATGACCCTTGATGCGGCCGACGGCACCGGAAATCCGCGAGGGCTCCGGCAAAGCCGAACCCGTGATACCCGTCATCGAGACATAATAGACGAAGCCGGATGTGTTCTTCAGAACCGCGGGCAGGCGCTTGTCATCGGTGGTTGGGGTGGCCAGGCGGATGAAATTGATGCCCTTCTCAAGTGCCGGAATGCACAGCTCGTCATCCATTTCCGGCGGCAGATCGACCACGATCAGCCCGTCGATACCAGCGGTCAGGGCATCTTCCAGGAATCGATCGACGCCATAGACATAAATCGGATTGTAATACCCCATCATGACGATCGGCGTCTCATTATCGCCCTCACGGAATTTCCGCGCGAGCTCCAGCGTCTTGGCAAGCGTCTGCCCACCTTTCAGCGCGCGCTGTCCGGCCATCTGGATCGCCGGACCATCGGCCATCGGATCGGAAAAAGGCATGCCGAGTTCGATGACATCGGCCCCGGAAGCGGGGAGCGCCTTCATGATGCCGAGCGAAGTGTCGAAATCCGGATCGCCGCCCATGAAATAGGTGATCAGGGCGGGGCGGCCCTCGGCCTTGAGAGCCGCAAAACGATTGTCCATACGAGCGGTCATATCAGAGCTCCATGCCAAGGATCTTGCCGACGGTGAAGATATCCTTGTCACCGCGACCGGAAAGGTTCATCACGATGATCTGGTCCTTGCGCATTTTCGGGGCGCGCTTGATGACCTCCGCCAGAGCATGGCTTGGCTCCAGCGCCGGGATGATGCCTTCAAGACGGGTCAGCGTCTGGAAAGCATCGAGCGCTTCCTGGTCCAGGATCGGCACGTATTCAGCGCGACCGATGGAATGCAGCCAGCTATGCTCCGGGCCGATGCCCGGATAATCGAGGCCCGCCGAGATCGAATGACCTTCGAGAATCTGGCCGTCATCGTTCTGCAGGAGATAGGTCCGGTTCCCGTGCAGGACGCCCGGGCTGCCCGCCGTGATGGAAGCGCAGTGTTCGACGCCTTCCAGGCCGTGGCCACCTGCCTCGACGCCGACGATCCGGACGCTCTCGTCATCGAGGAAGGGATGGAATATGCCGATCGCATTCGAACCGCCGCCAACGGCAGCGATGACGAGATCGGGCAGCTTCCCCTCGGCTTCGAGAATCTGCTCACGGGCTTCCTTGCCGATCACCGCCTGGAAATCACGGACCATCTCCGGATACGGATGCGGGCCGGCTGCGGTGCCGATCAGGTAATAGGTATCCTCGACATTGGTAACCCAGTCGCGCAGCGCCTCGTTCATCGCGTCCTTCAGCGTGCCATTGCCGGCGGTCACCGGCCTTACTTCGGCACCCAGAAGCTTCATGCGGAAGACGTTCGGAGCCTGACGCTCGACGTCGGTCGCGCCCATATAGACGATGCAGGGAAAACCGAAGCGGGCGGCAACGGTGGCGGAGGCCACGCCGTGCTGGCCGGCACCGGTTTCCGCAATGATGCGGGTCTTGCCCATGCGCCTGGCCAACAGGATCTGGCCGATGCAGTTGTTGATCTTGTGCGATCCGGTGTGGTTCAGCTCTTCACGCTTGAAATAGATCTTGGCGCCGCCGAGATGCTGGGTCAGGCGTTCCGCATAATAGAGCGGGCTTGGGCGTCCGATGTAGTGAGCACCGAGATCGGCCAGTTCCTTCTGGAAAACCGGCTCGTTCTTCGCCTTCTCCCATTCGCCCTGCAAGTCCAGAATCAGCGGCATCAGCGTTTCGGCGACAAAGCGCCCGCCGAAAATGCCGAAACGGCCGTCCTCATCGGGGCCGGAGCGGAACGAATTGGGTTTTGGCGTCTGATTCACTCTTAACTCCCTCAGGCGTTCTTCCTGCATGCCTCTGCGACGGCATCGAAGAATGCATCGATCATTCCAAGGTCCTTGACGCCCGGCGCGCTTTCCACACCGGACGAAGCATCAATACCGCTTGCCCGCGTCGAAGCGAGCGCAACAGCGACATTGTCCTTGTTCAATCCCCCGGAAAGCATGTAATCCACGCCTTCGTCAAGGGAAGCCATCAGGCTCCAATCGAAGGACACCCCGTTGCCGCCCGGCAGTTCGGAACCGGCAGGCGCCTTGGCATCGAACAGGAAACGGTCGGCTACACCAATATAGGGGTCGACACGATCGAGATCGCCGGCTTCCCGCACCGAAAACACCTTCATGACCGGCAGGCCATAAAGCGCCTTCACATGCAGGATGCGTTCGGGGCTTTCGTTGCCATGAAGCTGCAGGATATCCGGCCGAAGCAGCGAGACGATGTCATCGAGCTCCTCGTCATCCGCATTCACCGTCACGGCGACGATCTTCACGCGGCCCCGGACGCGGTCGGCAAGCTCGCCGGCGGCATCCGGCGCTATATTGCGCGGGCTTTTTGGGAAAAAGATGAAGCCGACATGCGTGGCGCCCCGCGCAACGGCGCGATCGACAGCCTCGGGGGTCTTCAGCCCACAAATCTTGACATCGGGTTTCATGACGTGCGGAGTGGCACGAAATCTTGCCGGAGTCGAGGCAAATCACACCTCTTTGATCAAACTCGAATAGGGGATCACCCAAAATCAATGGCATGAAGCTGCGAGCCGTGCTGCTTCAGCCATTTGCGGGCCTCTTCCATGCGCGGGCAAAGCTCCTTGCAGAGCGCCCAGAACCTCGGCCCATGGTTCATCTCCCTGAGATGCGCCACCTCATGGGCGGCGAGGTAATCAACCACCACGGCCGGCGCCATGACGATGCGCCAGGAAAAGCTCAGGTTTCCATCCCATGAGCAGGAGCCCCAGCGGCTGCGGGTATCCTTCATCGTGATCGAGGCGACGGGTTTGCGGATCGCCGCCGCATGCCGGGCAACCAGGATTTCCAGATCCCTGCGTGCTTCCTTTTTGAAGAAAGCCGAAAGCCGGCGCCCGATATGATCTTCCAGGCCGCTCACCTTCAGCACCGGTTCACCATCGACCATCACCGCTTCGGTGAGGCCGCGCAAGCTTCCGGTATGTTCGATGCGATGCGGAATGCCTCGAAACGGTATGTAGCCGCCATGACGGACGGGGTTCTCGGTGGAGAATTTCGCGAGCTTGGTGAGCAGCCATCCCTGATGGCGATCAAGAAAATCATCGATCTCACGATGCCGCAGGCCCGCCGGCACTGTGAGATTGAGCGCGCGGCCACCCGGCTCTATCCGCAACGTTATGCGCGTCGCACGATGGTTTTCCTTGATCGTCAGCGGCATCGCCCGATCGCCGACGTGAAGGGTGCGCTTGACCGTTTCGAGCGGCCTCGACTTCAATCGGACAGGCTTTTTCAGAAGCGCGAACATTCTTTCCTTTTAGCCGATTCCCTCGCATAAAAAAGCCGGCGCACCATGACGCCGGCTGCATCCTGTTTCACGTGAATCCCGAGTCCGTCAGAGATCCACGACCGGGCTCTGGCCGGAGGAGCGGTTCTTGCGCTCGCGCATGAAGCGGTCGAATTCTTCCTGGTCCTTGGCGCGGCGAAGCTGGCGGACGTAGTTGTCGAATTCCTCACGCATTTCATCGAGTTTGCGGCGTTCTTCCTCAAGGCGCTCAAGCTCGGTCTTGCGCCAGTCGTCGAATGCCACGTTGCCCGTGGAAAAATGCGTGTTGTAGCGACGGCTTGCCCGGCGGCAACCGGCGAACATGCGGTCAGCGCGATCGTTCGCATCGCGCTTGAAGCCGCGGAGCTTCTCTCCGAAGAGGATATAGGCAAGCATGGCCAGGCCCAGAGGCCAGAAGACCACGAAACCGAGCACCATGAGAGCGATGGTGGCCGGCGTCCAATCCGGACGAATCAATGCTGACTGGTTCATAGGTCACACCCGATAGTTTCAGCGGGTGGCCCATATGCCAGCCCGACTGCATCCGATTTGGTGAGCCCATGATCCGCCTTCAAGAAGACGGATCATTAAATCAAAGAAGATGCTGAAATATAAGCCGGAAATCCACGGTAAGGCCGTTTCAGCCAGCCTTCCCACCGTTTATGACGCGCTTGACGGGGGTCTTCCCGGCAGGCGCCCTCGCGTGCTTGCGGATAAACTCGACGATACGCGGTGCAATCTCGCGACGGAAACGCGAACCGTTGAACACACCGTAGTGGCCGACATCCGGTTGCATATAGTGCATGCGCATGTCCGGCGGGATATTAGGGCAGATCGTCTGGGCTGCCTTCGTCTGTCCGAGACCGGAGATGTCGTCGTTCTCACCCTCGATCGTCAGCAGCGCGACGTTGCGGATCGCCTTGGTATCGACAGGCGTCATCCGGTGCATCATCTCGCCTTTCGGCAGAGAATGCCGGATGAAGACGGTATCGACCGTCTGGAGGTAGAATTCCTCCGTCAGGTCCATGACCGCCAGATATTCATCGTAGAAATCCCGGTGCTTCTCGGCCGATTCACCATCGTTCTTGACGAGGTGCTCGAAGAACTCCTTGTGCGCCATCAGGTGACGATCGAGGTTCATCGACATGAAACCCGACAACTGGAGGAAGCCCGGGTAGACGCGCCGCATGAAGCCCGGCTGCGGCCAGGGCACGTTCATTATGACATTGTCCCGGAACCATTCGAGCGGATGTTCTTCCGCGAGCTTGTTGACCGCTGTCGGGTTGATGCGGGTGTCGATCGGTCCGCCCATGAGCGTCATCGATGCAGGCATCATCGAATCCCTTTGGGATTCCATCACCGCAGCGGCGGCCAGTACCGGCACCGACGGCTGGCAGACGCCGATCACATGCGTGCCGGGACCGATGACGTGCAGCATCTCGACGATATAGTCGATGTAATCATCAAGGTCGAAACGACCCTCGACGATCGGCACCATGCGGGCATCGATCCAGTCCGTGATATAGACATCCGCATGCGGCAGGAGCGCCTCGACAGTGCCGCGCAGAAGCGTGGCGTAGTGGCCGGACATCGGCGCGACAACCAGGATCTTCTGATCTTCCGCCCTGCCTGCCGGCAAGTCGCGCCGGAAATGCAGGAGGTTGCAGAAGGGTTTTGCCCAGACGATCTCTTCCGTTACCGGAACGGCTCGCCCGTCGACGGCGGTCCCGCCGAGCCCGAAGGCGGGCTTGCCATACCTGCGGGTCACGCGCTCGAAAACTTCGAGACTGGCGGAAACCGCCCGCCCGGCCGTGGTCTGAGACAGCGGATTGAGCGGATTGTCATAAAAGAAACGCATGGCATCGGCCGCGGCGCGGAACGGCGCCATGGCGGCATGGTTCATCTCGTAAAGCTGGTAGAACATGGATGTGCCACCTCTCGTGACTTCCGACAGCGCGTTCGACAGGTGTGTCGAACCGAGCGGTTCAGCAGTGGGGTCGGGATAAACTAGCAGTTTTTTATTGCGGCGCAACATCAGGAAGGGCTACCGGTGGGATTTTGCCAATCGACAGGGCAATATTGCGGATCATCCGCGGATGGTTCACTCGCGGTCCAGAATGGCAGACAAGGCTTAAAGTTCCGTCCTCCAAGACTGGTAAAGGACTCGTGTCTGCCAAAAACACGAGTCCTTCGATCACTTAAACGTCAGCGACAAACGTCTGCTTCTGGGTGCCCAGGCCATCGATCCCGAGTTCGACGACCTCGCCCGCCTTGAGGAAGCGCGGCGGTTTCATGCCAAGGCCGACACCGGGCGGCGTGCCGGTGGAAATGATGTCGCCCGGGTGCAGCGACATGAACTGGCTCAGATAAGAGACGAGATAACGAACGCCGTAAACCATCGTCCGGGTCGAGCCGTTCTGCATGGTTTCGCCGTTGACTTTCAGCCACATGCCGAGATTCTGCGGGTCTGCGACCTCATCCTTGGTGACGAGCCAGGGGCCGATCGGCCCGAAAGTATCGCAGGACTTGCCCTTGGTCCACTGGCCGGAACGTTCCGCCTGGAAGGCCCGCTCGGACACGTCGTTCGTCAGGCAATAACCGGCGACATAATCAAGAGCATCTGCTTCGGAAACGTATTTCGCGGTCTTGCCGATGACCACGCCGAGTTCGACTTCCCAATCGGTCTTCACGGAGCCACGCGGAATGACAACATCGTCGTTCGGACCGACAATGGCCGACGTCGCCTTCATGAAGATGATCGGTTCGGGCGGAACGGTCGCGCCAGTTTCGGCGGCATGGTCGGAATAGTTGAGGCCGATGCAGATGAACTTGCCCGTGCCCGCAACACAGGCACCGATGCGGGCCGGCTGCAGTTCCGGCAGGCTTTCGGGATCGATGGAAGCGATCTTCGCAAGACCATCAGGCGAAATCGCAGCGCCAGCGATATCCGTCACATGACCGGAGAGATCGCGAATCTTGCCCTTGCTGTCGAGAATCGCCGGCTTTTCCTGGCCCGGCGCACCAACGCGCATCAGTTTCAACAGATGTCCTCCAACTTTGGTCGGACAGGTTTATGAAACATGTGTGATGGCTTGTCACCCCTGTTTCGCAACAGCAAACGACCCGTTGCCAAGCATGCCGTTCGACCTATTCTCTTTCCTCTGTCCAATCCGGACGTCGTAACTTCAGAGGAAACCATGACCAGCAGCAATACCCGCGCATCGGAATTTCCGGTCGATACCTTTTTTCTGGACCGCTGGTCGCCACGCGCCTTCACCGACGAGACGATCACCCGGGAGACCGTACTGACGATCCTCGATGCCGCCCATTGGGCTCCTTCCTCCGGCAACAACCAGCCCTGGCGCTTCGTCTACGGCCTGCGCGGCACGCCTTTCTTTCCGGTTCTCGTCGATATCCTCTCACCCGGAAACCAGCGCTGGGCGAAGAATGCGGCGGCACTGATCATCATGATCTCCAAGACCTATCGCGTCGCCAGCGACGGGGAGCGGCGACTTGCCTATACCCATTCCTTCGATACGGGTGCCGCCTGGTTCTCGATCGCGGCCCAGGCGATGAAGCTCCGTTATCACGCCCATGGCATGGAAGGCCTCGACCGTGACAAGGCGGTCGAAGTGCTCGGCATTCCAGAGGGCTATCGGGTGGAGGCGGCAGCGGCGATCGGCCGGATCGCCGACAGGAGCACATTGCCGGAGGACCTGCGCGAACGGGAATTCCCCAGCAAGCGTAAGCCGGTCTCGGAAATCGCCTTCGAAGGGAAATTCACCGGGGAGCCATGAACGCGGAGACACAATCCGCAGGCCATCCGATGTGTTTCACGTGAATCCGCTTATCCACAGAAAAGATTCACGTGAAACATTTTTAGCTTCGCCGGTCAGATGTCGAGATTGGCGACGCTTAGCGCATTTTCCTGAATGAAGTCGCGCCGCGGCTCGACCTCGTCACCCATGAGGCGGGAGAAAAGACCGTCGGCGTCAGTCGCGTCGTTAACCTTGACCTGCAGCAGCGAACGGACATTCGGGTCGAGCGTCGTTTCCCACAGCTGCTCGGCATTCATCTCGCCAAGGCCCTTGTAGCGCTGCATCGAGAGACCCTTGCGGCCGGCGGCGAAGATGGAGTCGAGAAGAGCACGCGGGCCGGAAATCTCCTGCTCGCCGTCCTTGCGGGCAAGAACCGGCGGCGTACGATAGATTTCCTGCAGCCGGACCGTCATCTGGTCGATATGCCGCGCATCGGCCGAGCCGATCAGCGCCATGTCGAGCGCCGCGACCTCCTTGACACCGCGCACCATGCGCTCGAAGCGCAGACCACCCTCGCCGGTCACATGGCCGGACCAGCCACGTTCGGTTTCCTCAGCGATCATGTCGAGCCGACGGGCGACTTCGTCCGCCGTCTGCTGGGCGCGTTCGCGATTGTCCGTGAGTTCCGGGTTGAGCGCGCCGGCGATCGCCGCCTGTTCGATGATCGACCGATTGTAACGGGAATGCAGACCATCGACCAGAGAACGAAGGCGCAATGCATCCTGGATGACTTCGCGCAGGTCCTGGCCGGCGCGGACTTCGCCGGAACCAAGCCTGAGCGTCGCTTCCTCCAGGCCCATGCTGATCAGGTATTCCTCCAGCGCCTTCTCGTCCTTCAGGTACTGGATCGACTTGCCGCGCGTCACCTTGTAGAGCGGCGGCTGCGCGATGTAGATGTGGCCGCGTTCGATCAGGTCCGGCATCTGGCGGAAGAAGAAGGTCAGCAGCAGCGTGCGGATGTGGGCGCCGTCGACGTCGGCGTCGGTCATGATGATGATCTTGTGATAGCGCAGCTTGTCGGCATTGAACTCGTCCTTGCCGATCGACGTGCCCAGCGCGGTGATCAGCGTGCCGATTTCCTGGCTCGACAGCATCTTGTCGAAACGGGCGCGCTCGACGTTCAGGATCTTGCCGCGCAGCGGCAGAATCGCCTGGTTCTCGCGCGAGCGTCCCTGCTTGGCGGAGCCGCCAGCGGAATCGCCCTCGACCAGGAAAAGCTCGGACTTAGCCGGATCGCGCTCGGAGCAATCGGCAAGCTTGCCGGGCAGCGAAGCTATATCGAGCACGCCCTTGCGCCGCGTCAGCTCCCGCGCCTTGCGCGCCGCTTCACGGGCGACAGCGGCCTCGACCACCTTGCCCACGAGAATCTTGGCTTCCGTCGGATGTTCTTCGAACCAGGTGCTCAGCGCCTCGTTCACAAGGCTTTCGACCACGGGGCGGACTTCCGAGGAAACAAGCTTGTCCTTGGTCTGCGACGAGAATTTCGGGTCCGGCACCTTGACCGACAGGACAGCCGTCAGGCCCTCGCGGCAATCTTCGCCCTGCAGCGTGACCTTTTCCTTCTTGGTGATGCCGGAGCTATCCGCATAGGACGTCACCTGGCGCGTCAGGGCACCCCGGAAACCAGCCATATGCGTGCCGCCGTCACGCTGCGGAATGTTGTTGGTGAAGCAGAGCACGTTCTCGTGGTAACTGTCATTCCACCACATGGCCACCTCGACGGTGATGCCGTCCTTTTCACCCTTGATGGCAACGGGTTTGTCGACAAGCGGCTTCTTGGAACGGTCGAGATAACGGACGAAGGCCTCAAGGCCCCCGTCATAGATCATCTCTTCCTCCTTGATATCCGGCTTACGCTTGTCCGTGAGCCGGATTCTGACGCCCGAATTAAGGAAGGCCAGTTCACGCAGGCGATGTTCCAGCGTGCCGTAGTCGTACTCGGTCATTGTGAAGGTTTGCGGGCTGGCAAGAAAGGTGACCTCGGTGCCCGAACGGCCCTCGTAGTCTTCGACGACCTTCAGCGGCGCATCGGCCACACCATGGGTGAAGGAAATCTCGTGGACCTTGCCGCTGCGCCGGATACGCAGCTTCAACCAAACGGAAAGAGCATTGACGACCGAAACGCCCACGCCATGCAGACCCCCGGAAACCTTGTAGGAATTCTGGTCGAATTTGCCGCCCGCATGGAGCTGCGTCATGATGACCTCGGCGGCCGAGACGCCCTCTCCACTATGAATGGCGGTCGGGATGCCGCGGCCATTGTCCGTTACCGTCACGGAGCCATCCGGATTGAGCGTCACGGTCACCAGATCCGCATGGCCCGCCAGTGCCTCGTCGATCGCGTTGTCCACGACCTCATAGACCATATGATGAAGGCCGGAACCGTCGTCGGTGTCGCCGATATACATGCCGGGACGCTTGCGAACGGCATCGAGGCCTTTCAGAACCTTGATCGAATCGGCACCATATTCGGCACTCGCGTCATTCGCGCTGACGGGTGTATCGGTCATCAAGTATCTTCCAATTCGTTTGAGAGCGGCGAGCGAATCACCAACTGTTCCACCCACGAAATATAGGAAAATCGGGGCGGTTTCTAAAGGTTTGGCGGCGCGAAAGCCGTGGATGCACCCCTAAATCAGCCGCTGGAACGGGCTTTTTTCAGGCGCTGGTCGAATTCTTCTATCATGTCCGGCGGCAGAGTGCGAATCTGTTGCGCCAGACGGTTGGCAAAGGCTGTGTAGGAGGCCGGCAGACCTGTGGTATCCAGCACGACCCTGGGATGAGAAGCCTCGGCGATGCGAAAAAGCTCTTCCGCCTCGTCCCAGATGACGTTGAAGTAACCGGCGATCCGCTGCAGAAGCTCGAAGGTCGGACGGCCGCGGCGTCCATGCTCCAGCGCCGAGAGATAAGCGGGCGTAACACCGATCGCCTCGGCCAGCGTGCGCTGGGTCACACCCTTGCGCCGACGTAGTTCGCGCATGGCATCGCCGAAGGGCGTCATTCCCAATCTCCTCCCGTGCGACTGCGGGCAAGCCGCACATACATGGCGCCCTCGCCGCCATGATGACGCGCCGCCCACTCGTAGGACGAAATCAGGAAGCGGAACTCCGCCTTCGAAAACCAGAGCGGCACGGCACGGCGCAGCGCTCCCTCGCTACCCATGGAACTCCCTTTTCCGGTGATGACAAGGACATGGCGAAGGCCGCGCTCGTGAGCCTTCAGCAGGAAATCCAGCAAAAGGTCATGGGCCTCGCCCTGGAAGAGGCCATGGAGATCGAGCCGCGCTTCGATCGCAAGACGCCCTTTAGCCAGCTTCTTCTTCACCGGCTTTTCCAGGGGATGATGCATCCCGCCTGCCCGCTTCTGCTTCGCAGCGGCGATTTCGCTGCCCTGCGTTCCGGAGGCTGGTGCTGGCTTCGGCTTGGCGGCTTCTTCCGCGACGAGCCTCGCCGCCTCTTCCTCCTCGAATTCAAGGATTTCCTTCATGCGGCCCGGCAGCGCCCGGGTGGATTTGGCCACCTTGCCCCAGAGTATCCGCTCTTCCGGATCGAGTTTCCGCCCGCCTCTCATCCGCCATACCTGACAGAAGCCGCATTGGGAATCAGGATATGGAAATCCGCATCATGACGCACCGTGCCCGCCAGTTCACCCGCCTCGAAACCGGAGCCGGTAAATATATCGCCACGGGCAGGCCCGATGATCGCCGATCCCGTATCGAGGGCCAGCATCAGCCGCCCGAAGGGCCTTCCGCCATCCAGATGGGTGAGGCTCTCGGACCGGATGAAGAAGGGGAAACCGAACGTATGGACCTGCCTGTCGACCGCAAGCGAACGGCCGGCAATCAGCGGCACTTTCGCGGCGGCCACCGGCCCCAGTGACGGATCGGAAACGTCAGCCTCCCGGAAAAATATATAGGAGCGATTATGCCAGAGCACCTCATCGACCTTAGCCGGATTCCGAGCGAGCCAGGCCCGGATGCTCTGCATGGAGATCCTTGCCGGATCGATCTCGCCGCGGTCGATCAGAAGCCTGCCAACGGGGGAAAAAGGATGTCCGGCCTTGGCGGCATAGGTGATGCGCCTGATCTGTCCATCGGGATACCTCAGCCGCGCTGTGCCTTGCACATGGGCAAAGAAGACATCGACTTTCGATCTGGCCCAGGCGATTTCGAGACTACGGCCTTCCAGGAAACCGCGATCGATCTCGCCGCGATCCGGGTAGGGCACAATACCTTCCGGCGTCCTCCGGCCGAACATGTAGCCGGAATCCATACCTGTCGGGCGACTCATCTCATCAAGGTCGACCAGATCATCCGGGCGGTAATAAAAAGGATGCGCCCAGGTTTCATCCCGGATTTCGGAGACTTCCACTTCCGGCTCGTAAAAGGCCGTTACGAAGCCACGCTTGCCATCGGAACGGGAAATCAGGAACGGCGTGCAATGGGTTTCGAAAAAGGCGCGGGCCGAAGCGGCATCCCGTGGACCTTCGCCGGCCTTTTCCATCAACGCCTCCAGATCATGAGCCGTCAGGCCGAACGACCCGGTGCGATAGGGCTTGACGTTGCGAATATGATCAAGACACGCCCGCATGCCGGCAAAGAGCAGGGTCGGGTCATCTTCCTCCCACCCCGCCAGATCGGAAAAGAAAACGGCCCGGACCGTATAATCCGCGGAATTGCCCGTCATTGCTCTGATTCGGTCGCCACGAGCTTCCAGTTCGGGTCGCGAGAGCGGATGTCGCGTGCGAAGGTCCAGATATCCGTCACTTCGGCGACGGTTTCCTGATCGCCTTCGATCAGAGTGCCGGCCTTGTCATAAGTGGCGGAAATCAACTGGCTGACAATGCGAACCGTGACCTGCGCCTCGGAGTCCTTGACGGCCGCCTGTGTGATATCCGATTTGTCGATGCCGACAAAAGTGGACTTCACCAGCTCGCCCCTGGCTTCCCGTTCGGAAATAGCGGTGTCGAATCCGTCGTATACCTCTTTCGAGAGCAGGCCTTTCAACGTCTTGCGATCACCATCCGCAAAAGCCATGACGATCATCTCATAGGCCATGCGGGCGCCATTCAGGAACTCGCGCGGCCGGAAGGAGGGATCGGCCTTCAGCACTTCGCGAAGTGCGGCATTCAACGGCGTATCGGGCTTGGCCACGGCATCGATATCGGCATAACGCTGCTCGTCGTCCTGCGATTCACGGCGCGGCAACGTGACGACCTTGCTATCGTCGCCGTTCGGATTCTTCGCGACATCGCGCGGGCTGTACGGATCGAACGGCGGCTTCTCGTTTCCCGTCCGCCGACCGAGCACACTGCGCAGTTGCAGGAAGATCAGAACAGCGGCGACAAGGAAAAAGAGTGTTATAAAGTCGTTGGAGCCCATCTTAACCCGCAATTGCCGTTTAAATGTTTGGTGCACTTTCTCATATAGTCCGCATCCGCCGATCATTCAAATAGCGAAGACGTCAGTGCGAGAGCGCTGTCGGGCCATCAATAACAGGGAACAACATGCGTTTCTCTCTCGTGCCGCTCTTTCTCGTCGCCTGGCCGCTGGCAGAAATCGCCGGTTTTGTGCTGGTCGGCCGTGCGATCGGCCTTTGGGCGACGCTCGGGCTGGTGATCGGCACGGCGATCCTTGGCGCCGTTCTGCTCCGGACCCAGGGCATGCACATGTTGCGGCAGGTCTCCACGGAGGGCCGCGAAGGCCGGATGCCCGGGCGGGCACTCATCGACGGCGCTATGATCGTGGTCGCCGGCATCCTGCTTCTCCTGCCCGGCTTCCTCACCGACATCGTTGGACTGGCGCTTTTCATTCCTTTCGTGCGCAATCTCATCTGGTCGCTGGTCGGCCGCCGCATCGTTGTGGTCGGTTCATCCAACAGCACGCGCTATCGCTACGAAAGCGGAAAGCCCTCTCCCAATGACAGGAAGTCCGGCCCGGTGGTCGACCTCGACGAAGAGGATTTCCATCGCAATCCCAACCCGTCTTCACCCTGGGCTGGGCCAAAAGGCAAAGAACCTTGAGCGACGCCGCAAGTTTGCCAGGGTTGTAAGCCATATTACAAGATGTTAGAGGGCCTCAACGCTCTAAAGCCTCGAGGAAGTCCCATGGCAGACGAAAACAACCAGGCCGCCCAGCCGTCCATCAACATTCTGGCACAATACACCAAGGATCTCTCCTTCGAGAACCCGGGTGCGCCCCGCTCCCTGCAGGCTCGCGACAAGGCGCCAAGCATCAACATCAATGTGAATGTCAACGCCAATCCGCTTTCCGAAGTGGATTTCGATGTCGTGTTGACGCTGAACGCCGAAGCCAAGGAAGGCGACAAGGTGGTTTTCGCCGCCGAACTCGTTTACGGCGGCGTTTTCCGCGTCACCGGTTTCCCGCAGGAGCACATGCTGCCGCTGCTGTTCATCGAATGCCCGCGGCTGCTTTTCCCCTTTGCCCGCCAGATTATTGCGGATGTAACCCGCAACGGTGGTTTCCCGCCCTTGATGATCGACCCGATCGACTTTGCGCAGATGTTTACGCAGCGCATGGCCGAAGAACAGGCGCGCTCCAAGGTTCAGGCGCTCAACAGCTAAGAGTTGTTCCAGATACGATCCAGGAAAGCCGGGCCAAGCCCGGCTTTTTTATTCGGCCGTACGATATTTCAGCCAGAGGGCCTTGTCCTTGAGGGATGCGACCATCGCGCCATGGGCTTCGATCTCGGCTTCCGTCAACCGGGCCGGCAGAGGCCTCGGGCGGCTGGTGGCGGTGATCACCACTTCCTCGACCTCGATCACCGTCGTCGACTGTTCGGCTCCGCTCAGGCCGAGGGCCGCCTGACGGCCGCCGGTCATCTCGATATAGACTTCCGCCAGAAGTTCGGAATCGAGAAGCGCGCCGTGCTTGGTACGATGGGCATTGTCGATGCCATAACGACGGCAGAGCGCATCGAGCGAATTCGGCCCCATCGGATGTTTGCGACGCGCCATGGCCAGCGTATCGACGACCCGGTCCATCTGCACCGGCGGAAGTCCGATCCGAGCGAATTCCGCATTGATGAAACCGATATCGAAGGTAGCGTTGTGGGCGATCCACTTCGCGCCGTCGAAGAACTCTACGATCTTCTGGGCCACGTCCCCGAAGCCCGGCTTGTCCTTCAGGAATTCATCGGTGATGCCGTGGACGGCAAGCGCATCCGGATGAACCTTGCGATCGCCCGGATTGATATAGAGATGCAGCGTCTTGCCGGTCGGAAAATTGTTGATCAACTCGACCCCGCCGATTTCGATCACCCGATCGAACTTCGATTCGAGGCCGGTGGTTTCCGTATCGAAAATGATCTCGCGCATGTTCTCGCCCGTCTTTCCGGCGTTTATTTCGCGTCCCGCAGGGAGGCGATGATTTCCCGTACCCTTTCCCTTGCAGCTTCCAGGCCAAGACCTGTGTCGACAAGGAAGTCGGCTCTCTTCCGCTTTTCCGAATCAGGCAGCTGGCGGGAGAGAATCATCGCCAATTTTTCCTCCGTCATGCCCGGACGCGCAAGCACCCTCTCCCACTGGATCTGTGGATCGCAGGTGACGACGACAATCACATCCACGCGGCTTTCCGCCTTCACCTCGAAAAGAAGGGGGATGTCGAGAAGCACCAGACCAGTACCGGCTTGCCGATGGTGCTTCAGGAAATCGGCTTCCCGCTGTCGAACCAGCGGGTGGACGATCGATTCGAGGATCGGGAATTTTTCCGGAGCGACCGCAAGCTGACGGGACAATTCCCGCCGGTCTATGACCCCGTCGGCGATCGTGCCGGGAAAGGCCTTGCCAACGGGCTCAACCGCATCGGTGCGGTAAAGATCATGGACGACGGCATCGGAATCGTTCACCGGAATGCCCTCTTCGGCGAACATTTTCGCCGTCGTGGATTTTCCCATGCCGATGGAACCGGTCAGCCCGATGACAATCATCCGTGTTTTTCCATATCGGCGATCACGAGGTCACGAAGCACCTTGTCGACCAGCGGCCGGCGGCCGAACCATTTTTCGAAACCGGGTACGGCTTGATGCAGAAGCATGCCGAGCCCGTCGACAATCGCAAACCCCTGCTCTTCCGCCTGGGCAAGCAGAGGGGTCTTCAGCGGCACATAAACGATATCGGTCACGACCGCATCATCCCGGAGACGCGAGAAGTCGATCCGGGGCGCTTCACTCCCATCCATGCCGAGCGATGTCGTATTGATGAACAGCCCTGCGCCGGACATCACCTCGCCGAGAGCCTCGACGGCATGGGCGTGTACGCTTGGGCCAAAGCGGTCGGCCAGTTCCCGTGCCCGGGAAACGGTGCGGTTGACGACATGTATCTCTCCGACGCCGCGGTTGCGAATTGCCTGGATCACCGCACGGCTGGCTCCACCGGCTCCGAAAATCACGGCACGGCCGGCTTTGTCCCATTCCGGATGACAATCGTCGAGATTGGCGGTGAAGCCATAACCGTCCGTATTCGACGCATGAAGCAGGCCGTCTTCCATCCAGAGCGTATTCGATGCGCCGAGCTCTTCGGCAAGGGCATCGGGCCGGTTGGCCAGTTTGTAGGCCATTTCCTTGTGGGGAATGGTGACATTGCCGCCGCGATATCCCGCGCTGCCGTCCTTCAGGGCCTGTATGAAAGCCGGAAAATCTTGTTCTGAGATCGCCTCGGCCTTGTAGGTGCCGGATATGCCGAGCTGCCTGAGCCAGTAATTGTGGATCAACGGCGAGCGTGAATGCTTCACCGGCCAGCCTGTGACGAATGCGTTAACCAAGAATGTTTCACGTGAATCAGCCATCGATGGCTCCAAGTTCACGCAGTTTCCCCAGGAGCGGCAACATGGGCAGGCCGAGAATCGTGAAATAATCTCCCTCGATATCCGAGAAGAGCTGAATGCCCTCGCCTTCAAGCTGATAGGCACCGACGCTGCCGAACACCTTTTCACCGACACGTGCAAGATAGCGATCGACAAAGGTTTCGCTCAGCGGCCGGACCGTCAGGTCAGCATGGGAAACATGTTCCCAAACGATATCGCCATGTCCGGCAAGCGTGATCGCGCTGTTGAGCCGGTGGGTCTTGCCAGACAGCGAAAGCAGGCTTTCCCTTGCTTTGGCGAGGGACTTCGGCTTGTGATAGACCCGGTTGCCAAGAGACATGGTCTGATCTGATCCGATCACCAGCGCATGCGGGACATGGCGGCTGACATCCAGCGCCTTGGCCTTGGCAAGCGTCAACGCCACCTGGTCCGGTGACGCTCCTTCAAGCCCGGCCTCTATCTTCCGCTCATCGATCTCGGCGGGACGGTTCTCAAACGTCAGGCCGGCATTTGCCATCAGCGCGCGGCGGAAAGGACTGGAGGAGGCAAGCACAAGGGGCACTGTCACGAAAATCTCCCAAAAGCGGCAGGCCGTTTCGCTTAACGCAGCTTCGGTCGCAGCGCAACGATAGCGGCGGCCGTCTCCTCGATCGAGCGTCGCGTTACATCGATGATCGGCCAATTGTGCCGGGCGCACAACGCACGAGCATATTTCAATTCCTCGTTGATCGTCGCTCGGTCCGTGTAATGGCGACGGTCAAAGCCATGAGTGGAGCCCAGCTCGCGGTTTTCCCGCACCTGGCTGATCCGGTCGGTCGTCGCGACCAGGCCGACGATCAACGGTCGCGTGGCGCGATAAAGGCTATCGGGCAGATCCACGCCGGGCACGATCGGAATGTTGGCCGTCTTGATACCGCGATTTGCAAGATAGATGCTGGTCGGCGTCTTCGATGTACGGCTGATGCCGATCAGCACGATATCCGCCTCGTCATATTCCTCCGGCATCTGGCCATCGTCATGGTCCATCGTGAAATTGAGCGCCTCGATGCGCTTGAAATAATCGGCATTCAAAGCGTGCTGCGCGCCGACACGCCGACGTGACGGAGCGCCGAGATAGGCCTGGAACGTCGCCATGACCGGCTCGAGAACGTTGACGCAGGGAAGACCCATCTCACGGCAGCGCTGATCTATGAATTCCGCCAGTTCCCGATCGACGATCGTATAAAGAACGATGCCGGGCTCGCGATCGATATCGTTCAGCACAGACAGGAGCTGCTTGCGGTTTCGAATCAGCGGATAGACATGTTCGATCGCCAGCGACGATTGAAACTGGACGGAAGCGGCCCGGCCTGCGGAGATCAAGGTCTCTCCCGTCGAGTCAGATATCAGGTGCAGATGGAAGAAGTTTTTTCTGTTCTCCACGCTAATCTTGACCCTTTGTTGAAAACCCGGGAGAGCCGAACGGACTGTCCCTGCCTCGCGGCGAGGCCTGGGAAAACCGCCTCGTTTTCCACATCCGCAGATTCGATGAACAGCTATCAATGGAACTTGTGCGCTCTGGGGATAAAGGCATCAAGTCCTTTTCTTCTCCCCAGCTTGTCCACAGCCAGTTCCGCTTTCATGCCTATCTCATCTTATTGAATTATCTTGCTGAATCCCAGATATCCATTCAAACTTCCGTTCAACAGGTGATTTTATCCTGTCGAACGGAGATAGAGCGGCCGATGGTCGCGCAAGCTGTGATTTGACTTTAATCCTTGCTACCCACCGACTCTAAGAAATAAAAACCAATTAAATATTCATTTCTTTGATTAGGGAGAACCCATTGACCGGCGAAACCCGCAAGATCGTCGCGGTACTGGAAGGCAAGACCGTTACGCCACCGCCGATCTGGCTAATGAGACAGGCAGGACGTTATCTGCCGGAATACCGGGACACGCGCGCAAGGGCCGGAAGTTTCCTCGATCTCTGTTACACGCCGGATCTGGCTGTCGAGGTGACCTTGCAGCCGATCCGGCGATATGGTTTCGATGCTGCAATCCTCTTCTCCGATATCCTGGTCATCCCCGATGCCCTCAGAAGGAATGTTCGTTTCGTGCAAGGCGAAGGTCCGCAAATGGACCCGATCGACGTTCCCGGCATTCAAAGGTTGAGGAATGAGGACATTCTCGGACATCTCGCTCCGGTCATCGAAACTGTCCGCTGGTTGAGACGGGAGCTTCCCGCGGAAACCACGCTGCTCGGTTTCTGTGGTGCTCCATGGACGGTGGCGACCTACATGATCGCTGGCCACGGCACGTCCGACCAGGCCCCTGCCCGGCTGTTTGCCTACAAACATCCGGAGATTTTCGAAAAGCTTCTCTCCTTTCTGGCGGAGGTGTCGGCGGAATATCTGATTGCGCAGATCGACGCCGGCGCCGATGCGGTCCAGATCTTCGATTCCTGGGCCGGAGTCCTCGGGGAGGAGGAATTTAAGGCCTATGCCGCCAGGCCTGTTGCCCGGATGATCGAGATCGTGCGCGGGCAACGGCCGAAGGCCAAAGTGATAGCCTTTGCCAAAGGTGCCGGGTTGAACCTGAAGACATACCGCCAGAAGACGCGGGCCGATGCGATCGGGCTGGACTGGTCCGTGGGGCTTTCCTTTGCGGCCGAGCTTCAGAAGGATGGTCCGGTCCAGGGCAATCTCGATCCGATGCGGGTCGTTGCCGGTGGACAGGCGCTGCAGCAGGGTATAGATGCCATTCTCGACAAGCTCGGGAACGGGCCGTTGATCTTCAATCTTGGTCATGGCATCACGCCGGAGGCCAACCCCGATCATGTGACCGCTCTGGTGGAGCGTGTGCGGGGAGTAAGGCGATGAATCCGACGGAACCGCAGACTGGCAATGCGGCCGGCCGCCGATCTGCGGCCCGGGCGTTTATGGCGCTTGCGGTCTTCGTTGCCATTCTGGCTCTGGTCTACCTGATCCGACCCAATGACTTCATCCTTTACATCAAGGCTTTCCATGTGATCGCCGTGATGTCCTGGATGGCCGGGCTCCTCTACATGCCGCGGCTTTTCATCTACCACAGCGATGCCGAACCAGGCTCGCCGCAATCGGAAACGTTCAAGATGATGGAGCAGCGGCTTCTGAAAATCATCATGAATCCCGCGATGATGATCACCTGGGCTCTGGGCCTTTTTCTCGCGTGGGACGTCCACGAGTTTCGCGGAGGCTGGCTGCATGCCAAGATCGCACTCGTGGTCCTGCTGACCATGGTGCATGTGCTGTTTAGCCGCGCCGTCCGGACCTTTATAGTCGACGGCCCACGCCGGTCGCCGCGTTACTGGCGGATGATGAACGAGATTCCGACCGTCTTGATGATCGGAATCGTGATCCTCGTGATCGTGAAACCGTTCTGATTTTCTTCTTTGGCAAGATTTCTGCGATGCCCCTTGCGGCGTTCCATGTGAATCGCTATTTTCACCGCCATCTCATCTCGTGGCATGCGTGTAATTTCCCGTCGTCCCCGGATCATCTTCCGCGGTAGCGAATTTCACCGACACGCCTAAATTCCCCTGAAATTCTCACTATGGTCACCTCTTCATGGCTGAAATGAAGCTTCAAGAACTCAAGAGCAAATCTCCTACCGATTTGCTGACCTTCGCCGAATCATTGGAGGTCGAGAACGCCAGTACGATGCGCAAGCAGGAACTGATGTTCGCTATCCTCAAGGTTCTGGCGAGCCAGGATGTTGAGATCATCGGCGAAGGTGTGGTTGAGGTCTTGCAGGACGGATTCGGTTTCCTGCGTTCCGCGAACGCCAACTATCTCCCGGGTCCCGACGACATCTATATTTCCCCTTCCCAGATCCGGCGGTTTTCGCTGAAGACCGGCGATACGGTGGAAGGTCCCATTCGCGGACCGAAGGAGGGTGAACGTTATTTCGCCCTCCTCAAGGTCAACACCATCAATTTCGATGATCCGGAGAAGATCCGGCACAAGGTTCATTTCGACAACCTGACGCCGCTTTATCCGAATGAACGGTTCAAGATGGAACTCGACGTACCTACGTCGAAGGATCTTTCCGCCCGTGTCATCGATCTCGTGGCGCCGCTCGGCAAGGGCCAGCGCGGCCTTATCGTCGCGCCGCCGCGTACCGGTAAAACCGTTCTTCTGCAGAACATCGCCCATTCCATTACCGCCAACCATCCGGAATGCTATCTCATCGTTCTTCTGATCGATGAGCGCCCCGAGGAAGTGACCGACATGCAGCGCTCCGTGCGCGGTGAAGTGGTTTCCTCTACATTCGACGAACCGGCCGTTCGCCACGTTCAGGTCGCGGAAATGGTCATTGAAAAGGCCAAGCGCCTGGTCGAGCATGGCCGCGACGTGGTCATTCTGCTCGACTCCATCACACGCCTCGGGCGTGCCTATAACACCGTCGTTCCGTCGTCGGGCAAGGTGCTCACCGGTGGCGTGGACGCCAATGCGCTGCAGCGCCCGAAGCGTTTCTTCGGCGCTGCCCGCAATATCGAGGAAGGTGGTTCGCTGACGATCATCGCGACGGCCCTCATCGATACCGGCAGCCGCATGGACGAAGTCATCTTCGAAGAGTTCAAGGGAACGGGTAACTCGGAAATCGTTCTTGACCGCAAGGTCGCCGACAAGCGCATCTTCCCGGCGATGGATATCCTGAAATCCGGTACGCGTAAGGAAGATCTGCTTGTGCCGCGTCAGGATCTCCAGAAAATCTTCGTCCTTCGCCGCATTCTCGCTCCGATGGGTACCACGGACGCCATTGAATTCCTCATCGATAAGCTGAAACAGACGAAGAACAACGGGGATTTCTTCGATTCAATGAATACGTAATCCTTAGCCGGATTCAACAAGTACAAAACGCCCGGCTCGAAGTCGGGCGTTTTGTGTTTCTACATCCCGTTTGGTAAAGCATCCCGTATGGCTGGAACCGAAGACACCATTTTCGCACTTTCGAGCGGCAACCTGCCGGCTGGGCTGGCCGTCGTGCGGCTCAGCGGTTCCCGGGCTTTTGAAGTTGCTGGAATCCTCGCCGGGACGGTGCCAGCTGGTCGGCAGGCCGGTCTCAGAACGATTCGGAGTCGCAACGGTACGATTATCGATCAGGCTCTGATCCTCGGTTTTCGCGGCCCGAATTCCTTCACCGGTGAAGATTGCGTGGAATTGCATCTTCATGGAAGTCGTGCCGTGGTCTCCGCGATCTATGGGGAGCTTTCCGGTTTTCCCGGCCTTCGTCTGGCGGAAGCCGGAGAATTTTCAAGGCGGGCCTTTGAAAACGGCAGGCTCGATCTGGTCGAGGTCGAGGGGCTTGCAGACCTTATCGCAGCCGAAACGGAGATGCAGCGAAGGCTGGCTGTCGAGCAGGGTTTTGGCGGACAATCGGCGCTTTATCGGGAATGGGCGCGGCGACTGACGCACGCGCGGGCGATGATCGAGGCGGAGCTGGATTTCGCCGATGAAGATGATGTGCCGGGTTCGGTATCCGAGCGTGTCTGGGCGGATATGGGAGCTCTCTACCTGGAGATGGAAGAGCATATCGCTGCGGCGAAGGCGGGTGAGATCATCAGGGATGGATATAAGGTGGTGATCGCCGGACCACCGAACGCCGGAAAGTCCAGTCTGCTTAACGCCCTTGCGCAAAGGGACGTCGCCATTGTCGCGGAAGTTGCGGGGACCACCCGGGATATTCTACATGTGGATATCGATCTGGACGGATATCTCGTGCGTTTCTTCGACACGGCCGGTTTGCGGGAAAGCGAGGACCGGGTCGAGCAGGAAGGGGTACGTCGCGCGAGGATCGCCCTTGGGCAGGCGGACATGATCCTCCTCCTCGAAGAGATCGATTCGGTTCCGGAACATGATCTGGATTTACCGGACGCAAAGGTGGTGCGGATTGGCACCAAGCTAGATCAGCACGATAGTTCATCGAATTACGACATTTGCCTATCCAGCAAGAGCGGCGAAGGTCTGGGACAACTCCGTTCCTATATCCTCAATTATCTTCAGAAACTCTGGTCGGGATCACTTGTTCCCAATCGCATGCGGCACGTCAATCATCTCAAAGAGGCTTCCAATTTCGTCGCGGAAGCGTTAAACGGCCAAGGCTTGGATATCCGGGCTGAAAGCCTTCGAGCGGCCGCGTCGTCACTTGGACGTATTACGGGACATGTTGATGTCGAGCAGCTTTTGGATGTGATTTTTTCGCAATTCTGCATCGGTAAATGATTCACGTGAAACGTCGCGCTGCGTGGTTTCATGGAGCAATTGAAAATGACGACATTCGACGTAATTGTCATCGGTGGTGGGCATGCGGGATGCGAGGCGGCAAGTGCCGCTGCGCGCATGGGCGCAAACACGGCCCTGATCACCCACAGGCAGGAAACGATCGGCGTCATGTCCTGCAATCCCGCCATAGGCGGGCTTGGAAAAGGTCACCTTGTTCGGGAGGTGGATGCCCTGGATGGGCTGATGGGCCGCGTCGCTGATGAAGCGGGCATCCAGTTCCGCCTCCTTAACAGAAAGAAGGGGCCTGCTGTCCGTGGGCCTAGAACGCAGGCCGATCGAAAGCTGTATCGTTTGGCGATGCAGCGGGAGATATCGGATCACCGCAATCTGGCTGTCATTGAGGGCGATGCGTTCGATTTTTCGATCGAGGAAGGGCGCGTTGCGGCCGTTGTTCTAAAGGACGGCCGTCGATTCGGATGCGGAACGGTTGTCCTGACGACCGGTACTTTCCTGAAGGGGCTAATTCATATTGGCGATCAGAAGATACCAGCGGGCCGGGCCGGTGAAGCACCTTCCATGGGCCTGTCGGGCACTTTGGCACGTTTTGGATTGCGTCTGGGACGTTTGAAGACCGGCACACCGGCGCGCCTGGACGGGGGGACGATCGACTGGAGCGCGATTGGCCGCCAAGAGGCGGATGAAGAACCCGTCCCGTTCTCGTTCATGACGGACCGGATCGCGACAGCCCAGATTGCCTGCGGCGTTACAAGAACAACGGAAGCAACCCATCGGATCATCTCTGAGAATATCCACCGATCCGCCATGTATTCCGGCCAGATCGAGGGCGTGGGTCCGCGTTATTGTCCTTCCATCGAGGACAAGATCGTTCGTTTCGGTGAACGCGACGGCCATCAGATCTTTCTTGAGCCGGAAGGCCTGGACGATGCGACGGTCTATCCGAACGGTATCTCCACGTCCCTGCCCGCCGATGTGCAGGAGGCATTTATTCATACCATTCCCGGCCTGGAGGCGGTAACGATCCTGCAGCCGGGTTATGCCATTGAATATGATCACGTCGATCCACGGGAGCTGACCGCCTCCCTGGAGGTCAAGAAAATGCCCGGCCTTTTCCTTGCGGGGCAGATCAACGGCACGACGGGTTACGAGGAAGCGGCTGCACAGGGCCTGGTTGCCGGCCTTAACGCGGCGCGGCGGGCAGCCGGCGAGGAGGCTTATTATTTCAGTCGTGCTGACTCCTATATCGGTGTCATGATCGATGACCTCACTTCTCGTGGTGTCACCGAGCCCTATCGCATGTTCACGTCACGCGCGGAATATCGGCTGTCTCTTCGGGCCGACAACGCGGATAGCCGGCTAACCGATAAGGGGATCGAGCTCGGATGCGTGGGCGAGGAACGCAGGAAGAAGTTCGACGAGTACAAACGTTTACTCGACGGTGGCCGCGGACTCCTTCAGGCTTTGAGCCTGACGCCAAGCGAAGCCGGTCGACATGGCTTCAAGATGAATCAGGACGGACAGCGCCGGACGGCTTATGAAATCCTGGCATATCCGGAACAATCTCTGCAAACGCTTTCAACGATCTGGCCGGATCTCGGTAAACTCCCGGGCCGGATCGGCGAAGCTCTGGAAATAGAGGCCACCTATGCGGTTTACATGGACCGGCAAGTGGCCGATATCGACGCGACCCATCGCGACGAGGCGCGTGCCATACCGCAAGGCTTTGATTTTTCGGCACTTCCTGGCCTGTCCAACGAATTGAAGCAGAAATTGACGGTTGCAAACCCGACGAATCTGGCTCAGGCTTCGAAAGTCGATGGGATGACCCCCGCTGCGCTGGCTCTTATTCTTGCACTTCTTCGTAAGGAAGAGGCTGCCAATCGCGTCAAGCGGGTCTCCTGATGTTGCTGAACGGCGAGAGTGTTTCACGTGAAACGCAACAAAGGCTGGAGCATTTCTCTGGCCTTTTTCAGAAATGGGCCAAGACGATAAACCTTGTTGCGCCCTCGACGGTCGATGAACTTTGGCGGCGGCATATTGCGGACAGCGCGCAGATTTTTCAGCTTTCCCCGGGGCCTTTTCGCTGGGTAGATCTAGGGTCTGGAGGTGGTTTTCCCGGAGTGATAACGGCCATTCTTCTCGCTGAGGGAGAGGACGGATGGGTTCATCTTGTGGAAAGTAACCAGAAAAAGGCTGCTTTCCTCAGAGTCGCTCTCAGTGAAACTGGTGCCCGAGGTTCCGTACATCCCGTGAGGATTGAAGAGACATATGCGTCGATTCCCGAATGTGATCGGATTTCCGCGCGCGCGCTAGCGGAGCTGGACCAGCTTCTTTCCTATTCTGCTGGCTGGTTGAAAGAGGAACGTACGCGAGCCTTTTTTCATAAAGGACGGGATTACTCCGCGGAAATCGCAAAAGCCCGTGGCCGCTGGGACTTCGATCTGGTAAAACACCGGAGTGCCGTCGAGTCAGATTCCGTTGTCCTCGAAATTGGTAATTTAAGGCACAAAGAACCCTAGATTTCAGGTGTGGCATGTTCGAAAAGAACCGGATCATTACGATAGCCAACCAAAAGGGCGGCGTTGGCAAAACGACAACCGCCATCAATCTCGCTACCGCACTCGCGGCAATTGGTGAGCATGTCCTCATCGTGGATTTGGACCCTCAAGGCAATGCGAGTACAGGCCTGGGTATCGAACGCAAGGACCGTAAGCTGTCTTCCTACGATCTTCTGATGGGTTACAATACCATTGCGGAAACGGCGCTGGAGACGGCCGTTCCGAACCTGTCCATTGTCCCTTCGACCATGGACTTGCTTGGTTTCGAGATGGAGATTGCCCAATCTTCCGATAGAGCCTTCAAGCTTCGCCGGGCGTTGGGTGATCACGAAGCAAGCGCTTATTCCTATATCCTGCTGGATTGCCCGCCTTCGTTCAATCTGTTGACCATGAATGCCATGACGGCTGCGCATTCTGTACTCGTTCCCCTGCAATGTGAATTCTTTGCGCTTGAGGGATTGAGTCAGTTGCTTGAAACGGTCGATCAGGTGCGCCGGACGGTCAATCCCTCTCTGGACATCCAGGGGATTGTGCTCACCATGTTCGACGCTCGCAACAATCTTGCCCAGCAAGTGGTCAGCGATGTTCGTACCTATCTGGGGGAAAAGGTCTATCACACCCTGATTCCCCGAAATGTGCGCGTATCGGAAGCCCCCTCTTATGGCAAGCCTGCTATTCTTTATGATTTGAAATGCGCTGGCAGCCAGGCTTATCTCCAGTTGGCGTCGGAGGTGATCCAGCGGGAGCGGAGGCGAAAAGCCGCCTAAAAGGCCGCAGATTGACAGGTGAATGAGCATGAACGACGATGTTTCCAAGCGGCGACTTGGCCGCGGTCTTGCGGCCCTGATTGGTGAGATGGATCAACCGTTGCCGGCGGAGAATGCGCCGCGCAGCGTCAATCCGGATCGGATGGTGCCGATCGAGCACGTTTCTCGAAATCCGAAGAACCCGCGCCGGAGTTTTGACGAGAACGAGCTGCAGGATCTGGCAAGCTCAATCCGGCAGCACGGGATTGTCCAGCCGGTTGTTGTCAGGCCGAGAGGCGAAAGATACGAAATCATCGCTGGTGAGCGGAGATGGCGTGCGGCTCAACTTTCAGGTCTCGTCGATATCCCGGTCATCGTTCGTGATGTCGATGACCGGACCGCACTGGAACTCGCTATCGTCGAGAACGTTCAGCGCTCGGACCTCAATCCCCTGGAAGAGGCGATGGGTTATGAGCAGCTCATTGCGGAGCATGGTTATACCCAGAACGATCTTGGTGAAATTATTGGCAAAAGCCGAAGCCATGTGGCTAACAGCCTTCGTCTGCTGAAATTACCTGATCCGGTTCGTGATATGCTTGCCGCAGGAAGCTTATCGGCTGGGCATGCGCGCGCACTTGTTACCACCTCCGATCCGGCGGCGCTGGCTCGGACAATTATTGCAAAAGGCATGTCGGTTCGCGATGCGGAGCGGCTGGCTCAGAATGACATCAAGGCCCAATCCGAACCGGGTTCCGTTTCGAAAGCGGAACAAAAAGATTCCGATACGCTCGCGCTGGAGCGGACGCTATCGGATTCCTTGGGATTGGAGGTCAAGATCAGCCATAAAAACGGGGGCGGTCATGTGCGCATCGGTTACCGTACGCTGGAGCAACTGGAAGAGATATGCCGGCTCCTGGAACGGCGATAATACAGTGAATTCAACGGCTTGATTGTATGGCGATTGCCATCAGCGTGTGGAAGGCGATGCTTGGCTCCAACGTCTGCTTCTGGCGGGACATGAGAACGGCCGCCTGAAGCCGCTCGGTTTCACGGGAAAGTGCTTGGGAATTCCAGTTTCTCAGTGCTTTTTCCACGATTGGCTTGCGCTTGAAATGGATATGGCGGCCGAGTGTGGCCATGACCTGGGCGGTCGGAAGTTTCTTTTCTTCCATCTCGGCTTTCATCAGATCCAGCATCTGGAATTGTTTCAGGCATGACTGAAGGACGAGAAAGATCGGCGTCTTCGACGTCAGGACCTTCTGGATGGCGCGCTGGAGACCGGCAAGATCGCCGCTCAAGATCGCATCGACGGCTTCGTCGGCGGAAACACCGCTCGCATCGCCGATGATCTCGTCAATGTGGTTTTCCTCCACGGTTCCCATGCCGCGGCAATAGAGAGCCAGCTTGCGGATCTCATTGCGGGAAGCTACCCGGTCGCCGCCAAGGTGATCCAGCAGCTTCTGGCGTGCAGCGGGGCTTATCCTGAGACCCTCGTTTCCCAATTCGGTATCGACAAGGCTGTTCAGCGCCCTCGTGTCGTCCGCATAACAGGGGATCACGGCGATGGATTTCGCCGGCTCGGCAATTTTCCGCAGACCGCTGCCTTTCTTGAGGTCGCCCGCTTCGACGATCAGGACGTTTGCAGGCGGCGGGCCATCCGCAAGAATCTGGATCGCGTCGAGTAGCTGCTTTTCATTTGCTGCGCCACGTAACCAGATCAGCTTGCTGCCGCCAAAAAGTCCAAGGGCATTCACTTCATCCAGAAGGCGGCCGGGATCGCCCTGAAGGTCGGAAATATCGAGCTTCAGCATGGCAAACGGGTCGTCTTGAGAGACGCCGGTCTTGCCGGCGAGCACTGCGGCCCGCTCCGAAACGAGGCCGCGATCGGGTCCGTATATTATGAAGATCTTGTAAAGTTCGGCGCCTTTTTCCGCGAAGCGGTCGAACTCGTGCGATTTTATTTCTGCCATGTCGCTTGTGGCTGAGGTTCGCGCGCCAAGGCAATGGCGATCTCGGCACGGATGAATTCAGCCAGTTCCCTTGCGGCGCGGTTCTCGGCATCCCGGATGGCACGCAGTTTCGCAAAACCCTGGCCCGAAACGTCGATAAGGGAAACGACCTCCCGCTTGCCCGATTTAAGGACCTGTCCATCGCTCAAGCGCGTCAGCGTATAGGTGGCTTCGACCTGGACACGTCCCGGAAGCGGCACGCCGGTCGCGGAGACGTTGTCGTCGTCTTCGTCATCGATGATGCTGGAGGCCGTGCTCTTGGCCGTAAGTTTCACATCGTAAGCCGCATGTTTGGACTCGCCCGCCCCACCGGAGGTCAGGAAGACCAGGTGATTGCGGATAACTTGGTCGATCCGGCTTCCGGGATGCGAGAAGCCCACGGAGGCCAGCCGTTCTCCCGTGCCGCCGGCTTCGGAATAAAGCGGACGCACCTGGCAACCGGCGAGAACTGCGAGCATCGCCAGGCCGGAAAGGAGCCCGATGCGGCGGAAAGAGCGGTCAAACGACAATGTTCACGATCCTCTGTGGGACAACGATGATCTTTTTCGGCGCCCGGCCTTCAAGAGCCGCTTTCACCGCATCGAGCGTCAGAACCGCAGCTTCGACCGCACTTTGATCCGCGTCGCGCGCGATTGTCAATTCGGCTCGTTTCTTGCCGTTGATCTGAACCGGCAGCGTGACGTCGTTCTCGACGACCAGCGCTTCGTCATGCTTGGGCCATGCCGCGTTGGCAAGCAGTTCCTTGTTGCCGAGCACGGCCCAGCATTCCTCCGCCAGATGAGGTGTCATCGGCGCGACGATCTGGATGAGGATTTCCGCTGCGTTGCGGACGGCGGCAGAATAGGCAGTGTCAGTCTCTCCGGCAGCGACCTTGGCGAGCGGAGCAGCCAGGGCATTCACCAGCTCATAGATGCGCGCGACAGCCTTGTTGAAGGAGAGTTTATCGTAATCTCCCTGAACCGCCTTCAGCGTCCGGTGGGCAAGCTGGGAGATCGCGAGAGCTTCGCCCTTCGTGGCCGGAGCCGGCGCGGCCTTCGCCAGATTGTCAGCCGCCTCGGAAATCAGCCTCCAGAGGCGCTGCGTGAAACGGTGGGCGCCTTCGACGCCGGCTTCGGACCAGATGACGTCGCGGTCGGGCGGCGAGTCGGACAATACGAAGAAGCGTGCGGTATCGGCGCCGTAGGAAGCAATGATGTCGTCGGGGTCCACGACGTTCTTCTTCGACTTGGACATCTTCTCGATGGAGCCGATCGTCACGTCTTCTCCGGTCAGGAGCAGGGTTGCACGGCGCTTGCCGTCAATTTCCTCGATGCGGATGTCGGCCGGCGAGACCCATTCGCCGTTCGGGCCGGAGCCGCGGCGATAGGTTTCATGCACCACCATGCCCTGCGTGAAGAGACCTTTGAAGGGTTCTTTCACGTCCACATGGCCCGTTTCGCGCATGGCGCGGGTGAAGAAACGCGAATAGAGCAGGTGCAGGATAGCGTGTTCGATACCGCCGATATACTGGTCGACCGGCAGCCAGCGATTGGCCGCGGCCGGATCGGTCGGTTCGTTCTCCCACGGCGCGGTGAAGCGCGTGAAATACCAGCTCGAATCGACGAACGTATCCATCGTGTCCGTCTCACGGCGTGCGTCCTTTCCGCAATTCGGGCAAGCAACATGCCGCCAGGTCGGATGACGGTCGAGCGGATTGCCCGGCTGGTCGAAGGTCACGTCGTCCGGCAGGCGCACCGGCAAATCCTTCTTCGGCACCGGTATGACGCCGCAGTCGTCGCAGTGGATGACCGGGATCGGGCAGCCCCAATAACGCTGGCGGGAAATGCCCCAGTCGCGCAGGCGGAAATTCACCTTGCGCTCCGCCTGCGGCATGTTGCCGAGCGATGCGCTGGACAATTGTGCGGCGACGACCTCGAACGCTTCCTCAGTCGTCTTGCCGTCCAGGAAGCGGGAGTTGATCATCACGCCGTCATCGACATAGGCGGTGTCGCCGACGGTAAAGGTCGACGGATCGCCATCCCTCGGCATGACGACCGGAACGACCGGCAGACCATATTTGCGGGCGAAGTCCAGGTCGCGCTGGTCGCCGGACGGACAACCGAAAATCGCCCCCGTGCCGTATTCCATCAGCACGAAGTTCGCGACATAGACCGGCAGCTCCCAGGAGGGGTCAAGCGGATGTTTTACCCGGATGCCGGTATCCATGCCCTTTTTCTCGGCGGTTTCCAGCGCAGCGAGCGATGTACCCTGCCGGCGGCATTCCTCGGCAAAGGCTTCGATAGCCGGATTCGATGCCGCGACCGCCTTGGCCAGCGGATGATCGGCGGCAATCGCCAGGAAGGAGGCGCCGAACAATGTGTCAGGACGGGTCGTATAGACCACGACTTCGCCCTCGCCGGCCGGTGCCGTTTGCGGCACGATTTCCCAGCGGATGGTGAGGCCTTCGGAGCGGCCGATCCAGTTCTTCTGCATCAGCCGGACTTTTTCCGGCCACTGGTCGAGCGTGTCGAGCGCGTCCAGCAGATCCTGGCTGAAGTCGGTGATCTTGAAGAACCATTGCACCAGCTCGCGCTGTTCCACCAATGCGCCGGAACGCCAGCCGCGGCCATCGATGACCTGCTCGTTGGCCAAAACGGTCTGGTCGACCGGGTCCCAATTGACTTTCGACTGCTTGCGATAGACGAGGCCCTTTTCCATCATGTCCAGGAAAAGGTGCTGCTGGCGATGGTAATAGTCGACGTCGCAGGTCGCGAACTCGCGCGACCAGTCGAGCGACAGGCCCATAGCCTTCAGCTGCGTCTTCATCGACGCGATGTTCTGGTAGGTCCAGGATTTCGGATGGACCTTGTTGTCGCGTGCCGCATTTTCCGCCGGCATGCCGAAAGCGTCCCAGCCCATGGGGTGCAGGACGTTGAAGCCGCGGGCGCGCTTGTAGCGCGCAACGACGTCGCCCATGGCGTAGTTGCGCACATGGCCCATGTGGATGCGGCCCGACGGGTAAGGGAACATCTCAAGAACGTAATATTTCTCGCGCGGATCGGTGTTGTCGGTTTCGAAAACCTTGGCCTCGTTCCACTTCTGCTGCCAGCGAGGCTCGGCATCGCGCGGATTGTAACGTTCAGTCGCCATTTCGATGATATTCCGGGAAAATCAAGATAAAGAGTCGGCGAGACCTTCACCATGAAACCCCGCAAGCGTCAAGTTTTGCGGGCCGGGAAGGGCCAAGTTTCGGACGATGTGCCCTTGGCAGAAGCTTATATGAGAGCTACTCGCTGATCTCACAAGAAAGACGGGGCGAGAATACGGAAGGTGATCATGAGCGTCGAACAGAGGCTTCAGGATGTCAGAGAGCGGATCGGGGCGGCGGAGCGCCAGGCGAAACGGCCGAAGGGATCGGTTACGCTGGTCGCGGTTTCGAAGACTTTTGATGCCGAGCATATCCGTCCGGTGATCGCGGCAGGTCAGCGCGTGTTCGGTGAAAACCGGGTTCAGGAAAGCCAGGGCAAGTGGCCGGGGCTGAAAGCCGAAACGCCGAATATCGAACTGCACCTCATCGGCCCGCTGCAATCCAACAAGGCGGCCGACGCGGTAGCGCTGTTCGATGTGATCGAGACCGTCGACCGGGAGAAGATCGCCCGGGCGCTTGCCGACGAGATGAAGAAGCAAGGCGTAACGCTCAGGCTTTACGTGCAGGTGAATACGGGGCTGGAACCGCAGAAGGCCGGCATCGAGCCGAAAAGGACGGCGGCCTTCGTGGAGTTCTGCCGCAAGGAGCTTGGGCTCACGATCGAAGGGCTGATGTGTATTCCTCCGGCGGAGGAGAATCCCGGACCGCATTTCGCCCTGCTCGCGAAGCTTGCCCGGGAAAGCGCCGTCGAAAGACTTTCCATAGGCATGTCGGGGGATTTCGAGACGGCAATCGCCTTCGGCGCGACAAGCGTGCGTGTCGGCTCGGCCATCTTCGGCGCGCGATAATAGACTTTTGTCAAATTTGTACCGCTCCTTCTAGCGCTTTCGTCGGGGTTCCCCCCTTTCTTCCCGCGCCCTAGATTGGCTGATCTAGGCTGGTTTGTGACGGGAGGTACAGATGCAGAGCCGCTTTCCCAGCGTCTATGAGGCTTGGCAGAAGGAACCGGAGGTTTTCTGGCGCGAGGCTGCCGCTGCGGTCGACTGGTTCAAGGAACCCGACAGGATCTTCGACGAGGACCAGGGCGTCTACGGGCGCTGGTTCGCCGATGGCGAGACGAACACCTGTTACAACTGCCTGGACCGGCATGTCGCTTCCAGCAGGGGTGAAAGTCTTGCCTACATCTATGACAGCGCCATGACGGGAGACAAGAAAACCTTCACCTACGATCAGGTGCTTTCGGAGGTCCAGGCGATTGCCGCCGTATTGCGCAATCATGGCGTGGAGAAGGGCGACCGGGTCATCATCTACATGCCGATGATACCCGAGGCGGTGTTTTCGATGCTCGCCTGCGCGCGGCTCGGCGCGATCCATTCGGTGGTTTTCGGAGGATTTGCGGCTCACGAACTTGCAGCGCGCCTCGACGATTCCAAGGCGAAGGTGGTGATCAGCGCAAGCTGTGGCCTGGAACCCGGACGGGTGGTGGCCTACAAGCCGCTTCTGGACCAGGCCGTCGACATGGCGAAGGTGAAGCCGGATTATTGCCTGATCCTGCAGCGCGACCAGCTGCATGCCCCCCTGCGCTACGAACATGGCGACCGGAATTTCGCCGAGGCGATCGAGGCGGAAAAGGTCAACGGCACCCAGGTACCCTGCGTACCGTTGAAGGCAACCGATCCGCTCTACATCCTCTATACATCGGGAACCACCGGGCAGCCGAAGGGCGTGGTACGCGACAACGGCGGACATATGGTGGCCTTGCGGTGGAGCATGGAGAACATCTACGGGCTGAAGCCGGGCGATGTTCTCTGGACCGCCTCCGACATCGGCTGGGTGGTCGGCCATTCCTATATCGTTTACGGGCCGCTATTGGCCGGCACCACGAGTGTGCTGTTCGAAGGAAAACCGGTCGGCACTCCGGACGCCGGGACTTTCTGGCGCGTCATCAACGACCACGGCGTCAAGGTTCTTTTCACTGCCCCCACTGCCTTCCGCGCGATCCGCCGGGAGGACCCGGAAGGGGAGTATATAGGCAAATACGATATCTCCACCTTGAAGGCACTGTTTCTCGCCGGGGAGAGAGCCGATCCCGAAACGCTGAAATGGGCCGAGCAGCAGCTCCGGATTCCGGTCATCGATCACTGGTGGCAGACGGAAACGGGCTGGCCGATGGCTGCGAATACGGTGGGGCTTGGCCTGATGCCGGTCAAGCACGGTTCGCCCACCCGGCCGATGCCGGGTTATGCGCTGGATGTCCTGGACGACGCCGGACACCCGCTGCCGGCTGGCACGCTCGGCAATATCGTCGTCAAGCTGCCCCTGCCGCCCGGCTGCCTGGTGAGCTTCTGGGAGGCTGACGACCGCTTCCGCAAAGCATGTCTCGAAGAGTTTCCGGGTTATTACAAGACGGCGGATGCCGGCATGGTCGATGAGGACGGTTATGTCTTCGTCATGGCCCGCACCGACGACGTCATCAACTGTGCGGGGCACAGGCTCTCGACCGGCTCGATGGAAGAAGTCTGCGCCATGCATCCGGACGTTGCCGAATGCGCCGTCATCGGGGTCGCGGACGCGCTGAAAGGCCAGGTCCCCTGCGGCTTCGTGGTGCTGAAGCACAATGTCACGCGCGACCACGGGATGATCAAGAAGGAGGTCGTGGATCTGGTCCGGAACGAGATAGGCCCGGTCGCCGCCTTCAAGACGGTGATGGTGGTCGACCGGCTGCCCAAGACCCGATCCGGAAAGATCCTGCGGGGCACGATGCAGAAGATCGCCGACGGGATGCCCTGGAAGATGCCGGCGACGATCGACGATCCGGCGATCTTTGACGAGATCACGGCGATCCTCAAGGCCAACGGTTATGCGCATGAAACAGGCGGGTTCAGGCAAACCGCCTGAGAGACGAATCAAAAAGCCTCGGAAGCGATCCGAGGCTTTTTCCGTCTGGTCCGAAGCCGCTCAGAAGCGGTCTTCGTCCTCGTCTTCTTCGCGGCGGGTGGATTTCAGCGAGCTGAGCTTCTTGAAAACCGCATCCGCGTCGATTTCGTCTTCCTCGCGTTCGCTGCGATAGCTGAAGCCGAGGTTTTCCGTCTCGGATGCCGGCTGCAGCGAGGCGCCGAGTTCGGCTGCGGTCGGCAGCGGACGGCCCTTGGAAGCCTTTTCCACTTCGAGGTCGAGATCGATCTGGCTGCAGAGGCCGAGGGTTACGGGGTCCATCGGCGTCAGATTGGCCGAGTTCCAGTGGGTGCGCTCGCGGATCTGTTCGATGGTCGACTTCGTGGTGCCGACGAGGCGGGAAATCTGTGCGTCCTTGAGTTCCGGATGGTTGCGGACCAACCAGAGGATGGCGTTGGGACGGTCCTGGCGCTTGGAAACCGGCGTATAGCGCGGGCCGCGGCGCTTCGATTCCGGTACGCGCACTTTCGGCTCGGAGAGTTTCAGCTTGTAGTTCACGTCCGCTTCGCCGCGGGCGATCTCATCGCGGGAAAGCTGACCGGTGGCTATCGGATCGAGGCCCTTGATGCCCTGTGCCGCTTCGCCGTCGGCAATCGCCTTCACTTCGAGCGGATGCAGCTTGCAGAACTGGGCGATCTGATCGAAGGAAAGTGCCGTATTGTCGACCAGCCAGACGGCAGTTGCCTTCGGCATAAGCAATTGTTGAGCCATGGATATAGTTCCTCTGTCCGTCCGCGCCGGTGTCGCGGGCCGTGGGTATCAACCACAATTTCCGGGAATTCATGTGGCTCTATAACCGGATTGGGACAGAATTGCAAATCTCCGGGCAAAATACCCCTTCGTCTAATTGTCGGGCTTGCACCACCTGTTATGAATGCGGCACATATCGCTGAAGTCGGACCTGCTTTGGCGTTTCGAATGGGAGGTATTCATGTCCGAAAAGGTTTATCCAGTGCTCAAGTCTACCAAAGCGAGAGCTTTGATCGACAAGGAAAAATACGAAAAGTGGTACGAGGAGAGCATCGAGAATCCGGACAAGTTCTGGGGCAAGCATGGCCGGCGCATCGACTGGTACAAGCCCTACACCAAGGTCAAGAACACCTCCTTCAAGGGCAAGGTTTCGATCAAGTGGTTCGAGGACGGCCTCACCAACGTTTCCTATAACTGTATCGACCGGCATCTGAAGACGCACGGGGAGCGCACCGCGCTCATCTGGGAAGGCGACAACCCTTACATTGACAAGAAGATCACCTATAATCAGCTCTACGATCAGGTCTGCCGGCTTGCGAACGTGCTGAAGAAGCATGGCGTCAAGAAGGGTGACCGCGTCACCATCTACATGCCGATGGTCCCCGAAGCGGCTTACGCGATGCTCGCCTGTGCCCGCATCGGCGCCGTGCATTCCGTGGTCTTCGGCGGCTTTTCGCCGGAAGCTCTCGCCGGGCGAATCGTCGATTGCCAGTCCACCTTCGTGATCACCTGCGACGAGGGCGTGCGCGGTGGCAAGCCGGTGCCGCTCAAGGAAAATACCGATACCGCCATTCACATCGCGGCCCGGCAATACGTGACGGTCGACAAGGTCCTGGTGGTGCGCCGCACGGGCGGCAAGACGAACTGGGCGCCGGGGCGCGACCTCTGGTATCATCAGGAGATCGCCAGTGTGAAGCCGGATTGCCCGCCGGTGAAGATGAAGGCGGAAGACCCGCTTTTCATCCTCTACACGTCCGGCTCCACCGGCAAGCCGAAGGGTGTCCTGCACACGACCGGCGGTTATCTCGTCTATGCGGCGATGACCCATGAATATGTCTTCGACTATCATGACGGCGATATCTACTGGTGCACGGCCGATGTGGGCTGGGTGACCGGCCATTCCTACATCGTCTACGGTCCGCTCGCCAACTGCGCCACGTCATTGATGTTCGAGGGCGTGCCGAATTTCCCCGACCAGGGGCGTTTCTGGGAAGTCATCGACAAGCACAAGGTCAACATCTTCTACACCGCGCCGACGGCGATCCGCTCCCTGATGGGAGCCGGGGACGATTTCGTGAAGCGTTCCTCCCGCTCCAGCCTGCGCCTGCTCGGCACGGTGGGCGAGCCGATCAACCCTGAAGCCTGGGAATGGTATTATAACGTGGTCGGCGAGCAGCGCTGCCCCGTCATCGATACCTGGTGGCAGACGGAAACCGGCGGGCATATGATCACGCCGCTGCCGGGCGCGACCGATCTGAAGCCGGGCTCGGCGACAACGCCTTTCTTCGGCATCAAGCCACAGCTCGTCGACAACGAGGGGAAGGTGCTGGAAGGGGCTGCCGACGGCAATCTGTGCATCACCGATTCCTGGCCCGGTCAGATGCGCACGGTCTATGGGGACCACGAGCGCTTCGTGCAGACTTATTTCTCGACCTACAAGGGGAAATATTTCACGGGCGACGGCTGCCGGCGTGACGAGGACGGCTACTACTGGATCACCGGCCGCGTCGACGACGTGCTCAATGTCTCCGGTCACCGCCTTGGCACGGCCGAGGTCGAATCCGCGCTCGTTTCGCACCATCTGGTGTCCGAGGCCGCGGTGGTCGGCTATCCGCACAACATCAAGGGTCAGGGCATCTATTGCTATGTCACGCTGATGGCCGGAAACGAGGGCACGGACGCGCTGCGACAGGAACTGGTCAAGCACGTTCGCCAGGAAATCGGCCCGATCGCGGCACCGGACAAGATCCAGTTCGCGCCCGGCCTGCCGAAGACCCGTTCCGGCAAGATCATGCGCCGCATCCTGCGCAAGATCGCCGAAGACGATTTCGGCTCTCTGGGCGATACCTCGACACTCGCCGATCCGGGGGTCGTGGACGATCTGATCGCCAACCGCCAGAACAAGGCGGGCTGATCACCAAAAAGGGCCGTCCGGGAAGCCGGGCGGCCTTTCAGTTCGTCTCGCAGGCGAGGCGTGGCTTGCGGCCGCCATCATAAGACTGCGCGAAACCGGCAAGAAGCAGATCGTCGGCAACGCTCCGGCCGTCGGACAGCGTGACATCGGCAACGATGCGGCCGAAATACTTGTCTCCGGAAATGCGGGTGAGCTGGATTCGGTGCGATGTCGCTGTGAGCGCCTCCAGCGCGTGTTGCGCATCGAATGCGGCCTGCCGGACGCCTACGCATTTCGAATGCAGTTCCGGCGTATCGATGCCGCGGATACGGACATAGACTTCCATCTTCTGTTGCGGCCAGGGTTGCGCCTCGACGAGCAGCGTATCGCCATCGACGATGCGCAGGATTTCGGCTGCGACCGGTCCCGATATCTCGTCGCGTGCCAGCGCCTCGGCACCGAATGCCGCAGCCAGACCAGCGAGAATCAGAAACACCTTGACCATGAAAGGAATAAATTCCGTCATCCGGTCAAAGTCAATAGGAATATTTACTTATGCCATTGAGGCGGAATGAAGCGTGAAACGGGCGCGACATTTCGGCATCCCTTTTAGAAATCGATGGCGCGTCCGTTGATTTCCCAATCGCCGAAGCGGGCGGGGTCTGCGCCGCCGCGTCCGCCGACTTCCTGCGGCATCTCCACGTTGACAGCAGCCTGCCGCCGTTCCTCGGCTTCCTTCAAGGCCCGCTGCGCCGCCGGCGACAACGGCTTCCCGGCGGCATCGCTTTCCGATGCCGTCTCGATATTGTCGTTATCTGCGTTTTGCATCTTTTGCACCACTGGATGGTTTATTGAAAACTGTGGTTGAATTGACCACATGATAGGACGTTCGCTGGCGAGGGAAAACCCCGGACGAGCCCGGCAACAGGAGAGATGACGATGAATGTGATGCGCACCGCCATGCTTCTGGCCTTCATGACGGCCCTGTTCATGGGGGTCGGGTTCCTGATCGGCGGCAAGAGCGGGATGCTGATCGCGCTTCTGATCGCTGCCGGCATGAATCTGTTTTCCTACTGGAATTCGGACAGGATGGTGCTCTCGGCCTACCACGCCCAGGAAGTCGACGGTCGCACTGCGCCGGAATTCTACAACATGATCCGGGATCTGGCGGCCAATGCCGGCCTGCCGATGCCGAAGGTCTATGTCTACGACAACCCGCAGCCGAACGCCTTTGCAACAGGCCGCAATCCGCAGAATGCCGCTGTCGCTGCATCGACCGGACTTTTGCGGCGCCTGACGCATGAGGAAGTCGCGGGCGTGATGGCGCATGAACTCGCGCATATCCAGAACCGCGATACGCTGACCATGACGATCACCGCGACGCTTGCCGGCGCGATCTCCATGCTGGGCAACTTCGCTTTCTTCCTCGGCGGCAATCGCGAGAACAACAATAATCCGCTGGGCATCGTCGGCATGCTGGTGGCGATGATCGTCGCGCCGTTTGCCGCGATGCTGGTGCAGATGGCCATCAGCCGCACACGCGAATATTCCGCCGATCGTCGCGGCGCCGAAATCTGCGGCAATCCGCTCTGGCTTGCCTCGGCGCTTGCGAAGATCGCCGGCGCGGCGCATGCCATCCCCAACTATGAGGCCGAACGTAATCCGGCCACGGCTCATATGTTCATTATCAATCCGCTCTCCGGGGAGCGTATGGACAACCTGTTCTCCACCCATCCGAACACGGAAAACCGCATTGCCGCCCTGCAGCAGATGGCGGGCGAGTTCCGGGGCGATGCCTCGACGGGCGGGTTCCGGACTGATAGACCGCAGCGCACCGCGCGCTCCGTTCCGAATACCGGAGCCAATTCCGTTTGGGGCCGCGGCTCTGATGAACCGCGCAAAGGTCCCTGGTCTTGAACGACAAGAAGAAGAAGAAAAAGCCTGCCAAACCAATGGAACATAGCCGGAAACCGGCTTCTTTCCCCGACGGTGACAACCGGGGAACCCACAAGCCGGGGCTGGAAGTCCGGGCCACTGCCGCCAAGCTTCTCGCCGCGGTCATCGACCGGAGGATTTCGCTCGACGGGATGCTCGATCCGGTTCATGGCAACCCGGCCTACAAGGCACTCAATGACGCAGACCGGGCGCTGACACGCGCCATATTGATTTCGGCGCTTCGGCATCTGCCGCGCATAGAAGCGGCTATAGCCTCCCTCATCGATACGCCCTTGCCGGAGGGTGCTCGCGCCCTCCATCATGTGCTCGTCATCGCGGCCACGCAGATCCTCTATCTCGACGTGCCCTCCCATGCGGCCGTCGACCTCGCTGTCGAGCAAGCCAACCGCGATCCGCGCAACCGACGCTTCGCCAAGCTGGTGAATGCGGTATTGCGACGGCTGGTGCGCGAAAAGGACGAGGTGCT
Source organism: Neorhizobium puerariae (assembly GCF_042429745.1). Classification (NCBI taxonomy): domain Bacteria; kingdom Pseudomonadati; phylum Pseudomonadota; class Alphaproteobacteria; order Hyphomicrobiales; family Rhizobiaceae; genus Neorhizobium; species Neorhizobium puerariae. The sequence goes on from NZ_JBHMAA010000077.1 coordinate 85,046, forward strand.
CTTGAGGGTCGCCACCGTTTCGCCGGTGCCGACCTGGTTCCGCGAGCGTCTTGCCGCCGCCTATGGCGAAGCGGGGGCTGCGCATATCGCCGAGGCGCAGCTCGTGCCGCCGGCGATCGACCTGACGGTGAAGTCCGATCCGGCAGCCTGGGCGGAGAAGCTCGGTGGCAGGGTGCTGCCGACGGGCAGCGTGCGCCTGGGCGCCTTTGAAGGCGCGGTATCCTCGCTTGAGGGCTTTGGAGAAGGCGCATGGTGGGTGCAGGATGCCGCCGCCACCATTCCTGCCAAGCTGTTCGGCGACCTCAGGGGCAAGAGAATAGCCGACCTTTGCGCCGCGCCCGGCGGCAAGACGGCACAGCTCATCCTTGCGGGGGCGCATGTCGTGGCGGTGGAGCAATCCGCCAACCGTCTTGCCCGGCTCAAGGAAAACCTGGTTCGCCTGGGATTGGAGGCCGAGCTGGTGGGGGGCGATCTTTTCGATTTCCGGCCCGCGGAGTTGCTGGATGGCATTCTGCTCGATGCGCCCTGCTCGTCAACGGGCACGACGCGCCGGCATCCGGACGTGCTATGGACCAAGGGACCGGAGGATATCGCCAAGCTTGCGGCGCTGCAGGAAAGGATGCTGCGCCATGTGGTCACGCTGGTGAGGCCGGGCGGCATTCTGGTCTTCTCCAATTGCTCCCTCGATCCATCGGAAGGAGAAGATCTGGTGGCGCGGGTGCTCAAGGCGCATCCACGGCTGAAGCGGCTGCCCGTCGATCCGAAGGACTGGCCCGGACTGGAGGAGGCCGTTTCTCCTCTCGGCGAGTTCCGAACCACGCCAGCCATGCTGCCGGGCGATGAAAATTCTGTGGGCGGAATGGACGGGTTCTTCGCGAGCGTGCTGCAGCTCCAGTAAGGCTTTATTCACCATACGGGATCATTCTTTCGAATGATCTAAAGTGATTCTTGCCGGTCAGGCGAAGACTGAATTCCTGCGGAGTGTTCCAGATTGATGATGCGGCTCGCGGATCGCCGGAGGCTTTTCTCCTACGGCATGCGGGAAATCTGGCGCCGACTTTGCCGGCGGTCGGCCGGATTTCGCCTGGCCTTGACGTCGTCTGCCCTGCAGGTCCCCGATCGGCTGATTGTTGCGCCAACGGACCTGAGAGCGCTTGATCCATTTGTCGCGGAAGAGATTCTGGAAGGCCGCTTTCCATTGGCCGGCCGGATTCTGGAAACCTACGGCCAATCGCCTTTCTCCGTCGAACTTCCGTCGCGCGCCTTCGCCGAACGGTTGCATTCGTTCGCCTGGCTCAGGCATATCCGCACCAACAAGACGGAGGAGGCCTGTGCCCATGTGCGGCACATCGTTTCCGACTGGATTGCGCTGCACGGACGGCGTCCGAAAGGCCTGGCCTGGGAGGCGAACATCGCAGCGGAACGGGTGGTTGCCTGGCTCTCCCATTCGACTGTCGTGCTGCAGGGGGCGGAAGCGGGATTCTACCGGCGCTTCATGAAGAGCCTAGCCTATCAGGTTCGATACCTGAGAAAGATAGCCGGCTGCACGCCGGAGGGCGATACCCGGCTGAAGCTCAGGATCGCCCTCGCAATGGCGTCGATCTCCATGCCGACCCGGGCCGCCTACATTCGTCGCGAAGGCGTCCGGCTCGACCGCGAGCTGGAACGGCAGATCCTCGCGGATGGCGGCCATATATCGCGCAGCCCCCGCACCGTTCTCGACCTGCTCATCGATCTCCTGCCCCTGCGTCAGACCTATATCAATCTCGGTCACGACCTGCCGCAGAAGCTCATTCCGACCATCGATCGCATGTATCCGGCGCTTCGGTTCTTCCGCCACCAGGATGGCGATCTGGCTCTGTTCAACGGAGCGAGCTCGACACCGGCAAGCGAGTTGATGTCGGTGCTGAGATATGACGAAACTGCAGGCAAGCCGTTCAAAGCATTGCCGCACATGAACTATCACCGGCTTTCGGCGGAAGGGACCACGCTGATCGTCGATACCGGCTATCCGCTTTCGACCGAGCTCTCCCGCGGCGGGCATGCCGGTTGCCTGTCCTTCGAGATGTCGGCCGGCCGGCACCGTTTCATCGTCAATTGCGGTGCACCGAAATATGCCAGCCGAAACTACAGGCAGGTCGCCCGGTCGACGGCAGCGCATTCGACCGTAACGCTCAATGAAACCTCTTCCAGCCGCATCGTCCGGTCGCGGCTCGCCGGGCCCATCCTGATCGGCGGCGTGTCCGAGGTGGAGTTCGAGCGAAGGGATGATGCACATGGCAATGACTGGCTGCGCGCGAGCCACGACGGTTATGTTCGCGAATTCGGCTATTTCCATGAGCGGGAGATCGGCCTCAACGCCAAGGGCGACAAGATCAAGGGCCACGACCGGCTGTTCCTGCCCAATGGCGAAGGCCCCAGGAACGGGCCTTTCATAGCTGTCGCGCGTTTTCACATCCATCCGGTCGTCACGCTTTCACGGCGAGACAGGGAAAGCGTCGTCATGCGGGCTCCGGACGGGGAAACCTGGACATTCGCCTCCCCCGGCCTGGAGGTTTTCATCGAGGAGGATATCTTCTTTGCGGATGTCTCCGGTGTCAGGCCGAGCCAGCAGCTCGTGATCGAGTTTTCCCCGCCGGAGACCAGCGAGATCCGCTGGATGCTGAGGCGCGGCGATTAACGCGCATCGCGTCCTGATCATTCGTGCTCGCATGTCGTCATTCCGAAACCGGTTCCCGCTTTCAGGCGCGATGCTTTAGTCATTCCCTCTTCCGCCAAGCTATGCTAACCCGCCGCCATCTTTTGATGGCGCCCGGTTTTGCGGCGCATTTTTGAGGAGAGACCGATGGCCGTCGTTTCCAAGAAGATCCCTGCTCCCGACCGTGTCAATATCCGCACCGCGCTGCTGTCGGTTTCCGACAAGACGGGGATCGTCGAACTTGCCCAGGCGCTCAGCGAACAGGGCGTAAAGCTGCTTTCGACGGGTGGCACGCACAAGGCGATCACCGCGGCCGGCCTGCCGGTTATCGACGTCTCGGAAGTCACGGGTTTTCCGGAAATTATGGATGGTCGCGTCAAGACGCTGCATCCGACCGTGCACGGGGGGCTTCTCGCCATCCGCGACGATGCGGACCATGCGGTGGCGATGAAGGAACATGGCATCGAGGGTATCGATCTTGCCGTCATCAACCTCTATCCGTTCGAGGAAGTGCGGGCCGCGGGCGGCGACTACCCCACGACGGTCGAGAACATCGATATCGGCGGCCCTGCGATGATCCGCGCATCGGCAAAGAACCATGCCTATGTGACGATCGTCGTCGATCCGTCCGATTATCCGGCCCTGATCGAGGCATTGCGCACCAATGACGGCCAGACGGTCTACGCATTCCGCCAGAAGCTGGCGGCAAAAGCCTATGCCCGCACGGCGGCTTACGACACTGCAATTTCCAACTGGTTTGCGGAAGCGCTGGATATCGAAATCCCTCGATACCGTACGATCGGCGGCGTCCTGAAAGAAGAAATGCGCTATGGCGAAAACCCGCACCAGAGCGCCGGCTTCTACGTCACCGGCGAAAATCGGCCTGGCGTCGCGACCGCCAAGCTGTTGCAGGGCAAGCAGCTTTCCTACAACAACATCAACGACACGGATGGCGCATTCGAGCTGATCGCCGAGTTCTCGCCGGAAAAGGCGCCGGCCTGTGCGATCATCAAGCATGCCAATCCGTGCGGCGTGGCGACCGGCCCCACGCTGAAAGACGCCTATCTGAGGGCGCTTGCCTGCGATTCCACATCCGCTTTCGGCGGCATCATAGCGCTCAACCGGCTTCTCGACGGGGAGACGGCCGAAGAGATCGTCAAGCTGTTCACGGAAGTCATCATCGCGCCGGAAGTCTCCGAAGAAGCGAAGGCGATCATCGCGAAGAAGCCGAACCTGCGGCTGCTCGTGACCGGAAGCCTGCCGGACCCACGCTCGCGCGGCATCACGGCGAAAACGGTTTCCGGAGGCTTGCTCGTCCAGACCCGTGACAACGGCATGATCGAGGATATCGATCTGCGCATCGTCACCAGGCGTGAGCCGACGGCTTCCGAACTCGAAGACATGAAATTCGCCTACAAGGTGGCGAAGCATGTGAAATCCAATGCCATCGTCTATGCCAAGGATGGCCAGACGGCGGGAATCGGCGCCGGTCAGATGAGCCGTGTCGATTCCGCCCGCATCGCCGGTATCAAGGCGGAGGAAGCCGCCCGGGCCATGGGCTGGGCCGAGCCGATGACAAAGGGTTCCGCAGTGGCATCGGAGGCCTTCTTCCCGTTCGCGGACGGTTTGCTGTCGGCGATCGCAGCGGGTGCAACGGCCGTGATCCAGCCGGGCGGCTCGATGCGCGACGACGAGGTCATCGCCGCCGCCAACGAGCACAACGTTGCCATGGTCTTTACCGGCATGCGCCACTTCCGGCACTGATCAGGCGGGTATCTACCCGGCTTGGGTCTTATTCGATCCATCGGCCGGGTAGGGTGTGGCGAGAAGCAGGATCAGGCCGGCTAGCAGGAAGATGATCAATGTCGCCATGCCCAGCCGTGCCGAACCGCTGGCATAGGTCGTCATCGAGAAGAACAGGGTGGCAAGAAAGCTCGTCGCCCGGCCGGACAGCGCGTAAATGCCGAAATAGCGGCCTGCTTCCGAAAGGCTGACGCTGCGGGCGAGATAGGATCGGGACGAGGCCTGGACCGGGCCGAAGGCGATGCCGATCAGCAAGCCGAAAAGGACATAGGCTTTTTCCGCGGCGGTGCCGAACAGGCCGCCGCCGTCTTCTGCCGAAAGGGGCAGAAACCCGAAGAAGACGAAGCCGGGGCCGGTTGAAATGATGCCGAGCGTTGCGACAAGCAGCAGGATCAGGCTGGTGGCGACCACGATCTTCGAGCCGAGCAGGCGATCGAGCCAGCCGGCGGCAATGCATCCGAATATTGCCACGACATTCAGAATGATCCCGTAGATACCGATCTCGAGCGTCGCCCAGCCGAACATGCCGGCGGCAAAGGTGCCGCCGAGGATGAGCAGGCCGTTGACGCCATCCTGATACAGCATGCGGGCGAGCAGGAACCGCGCGATGCCTGTACGCTTTCCCAGTTCCCGCAAGGTGCCGCCGAGTTCGCGAAAGCCCAGCCGAACGGCCTTGCCAAGCGGTGCGCCCCTGCCCGCATCGGGAGTGAACAGGAACATCGGCAGGATGAAGAGGAAATACCAGAAGGCCGAAATAGGCCCGGTGATGCGTGCGTCCTCACCGAGATGCGGGTCGAGGCCGAGGAGCGGCGGCAGGCCGATCAGCGTCACGCCGGTATCCGGATTGGCGGCGAGCAGCGTCACCACCGCGATCAGCACGATCATGCCCCCGAGATAACCGAGCCCCCAGGCGATATTGGAGATCTTGCCGACCTCATCCCGCGAAACCAGCCGCGGCATCATCGAATCGTTGAAGACGGTCGAAAATTCCGCGGCGATCGAAGCGAAGATCATGAAGATGACCGGCCAGATGATCGGCGAACCCGGTGCGGCAAACCAGAGCGATGCGACGCAGGCGATCTTGATCACTGCGAAAAAGGCGATCCAGGGTTTGCGCGGCCCGGACTGGTCGGCGATCGAGCCAAGGATGGGGGATAGGATGGCGATGACGATCGACGAGATCGTCGCCATGTTGCTCCAGGCTGCCTGCGCGGAAACCGGATCGTCCGTCAGGCGCGCGACGAAATAGGGGCCGAAGATGAACGTCGTCACGACGGTAAAGAACGGCTGGGCTGCCCAGTCGAAGAGCATCCAGCCCCAGATGCCGCGCCGGCTCGTCTTCGCCGGCGCATTATCCATGTGAGAAACGTTCATTTTTTCCCCGGATCAACCCTTTTTCCTGTGGTGCCCTACATCGCTCCGGCATGGGCAAGGTCATTGAGCAGACCGGCTGCGACGGTGATCTTCGGAAGCGTCAGGTCGCCGCTTTCGCTGAGGGATACCAGTTCCGTGCCGATGCGGTTCACCCGCACGCGGTCGCCGCCATGCCACGCCTCTACCGGTTTCTTCTCCTTCGGATGCCCGGTCAGGGCGGCGATGACGATATCGCGCCGGGCCGAGGCCATTTGTTGCAGGCTGCGGGAAAGCGCCAGGCTTTCGTAGTGATCCGAGGTGCTGATCCGTTTGCCGGCTCCGATGAGCCGGTCGACCCGGAAGGTTTCGGTCACCGTAAAATAGCTCTCCGTGGCGCGCGCCATGTTTTCGCCGGTGCGGTCGGCGATCAGCATGATCTCCGGCACGAGGACGAGGGTCGAGAGCAGCGTGATCTCACGGGCAAGGGAAGCCGGAACGCCTTGTGCTTCCAGTTCGGTTGCACGGGCGGCGGTTTCCACCGCGCTGGCGCCGTTGATCGAGGAACGCAACCCCTTGATTGCGGCCTTGAGCCGGCCCATTGCGCCCTCCATGTCGCCGGTGCCGACCTGCGTCTGGAGGATGAGCCGGGTGGCTTCCGCAAAGACCTCGCTGGTCTTGGCATATAGATCGTTCTGCGTCTGGCCGGCGATCTTGCCGTCCAGCGCGTCGATCTCCGCCCAGAGCTTCGGCAGATCGAAACTGTCGCGGGCAAGGAAGGAAGCCTTCACGACATTGGCCGCCGTGGCCCCCGTCATGTCGCTCATCTGCTGCACGAAGCCGGGGCCGCCGCGATTGATCGCTTCGTTCGCCAGTACTGTGGCAATGATTTCGCGATGCAGGCGATGGTTTGCGATATCGGCAGCATAGGCCTTCTGCATCTTGGCCGGGAAATAGGCCTTCAACACCGCCGAGAAATAGGGATCGTCCGGAATGCCGCTTTCGATCAGGGCATCGAAGAGCACGATCTTCGAATAGGAAAGCAGCACGCCGATTTCCGGCCGGGTCAGCGGTCTGCCGGAAATGTAACGTTCCGCCAGTTCCGCATCGTCGGGCAGGGTTTCCACCTTGCGGTTCAGATGCCCCTGGGCTTCCAGCACGGACATCAGGCGCGACAGCTCTTCCCGGTTGGCGGCGCCCTTCCGTTCCGTCAGGGAGATTGCCAGCGGCTGCAGATAGTTGTTGCGCAGGACGAGGCCGGCGACCTCGTCGGTCATCGAGGCGAGAAGCTGGTTCCGCTTCTGGCGGGTGAGACGATCGTCCTGCATGGCCGGATTCAGCGCGATCTTGATGTTGACCTCGACGTCGGAGGAGTTGACGCCCGCGGAATTGTCGATGGCGTCGGAATTGCAGCGGCCGCCGGCGAGCGAATAGGCGATACGGCCTCTCTGGGTCATACCGAGATTGGCGCCCTCGCCGATCACCTTTGCACGCACGTCGCCCGCCGTGATCCGGATCGGGTCGTTGGCGCGATCACCCACTTCCGTGTCGGTTTCGGAGGTCGCCTTGATGTAGGTGCCAATGCCGCCGAACCAAAGCAGGTCGACGGGGCTCTTCAGGATCGCCATCATGATCTCGAAGGGCGTAGCGGTCGTCTTGTCGATGCCGATCGCCGCTGCCGCTTCCCTGGTGAGCTTCACCGATTTTTCCGAGCGGGAAATGATCATCGCTCCTTCGGACAGAGCCTTGCGGTCATAATCCTGCCAGCTCGACCGGGGCAGCGCGAACAGGCGTTCGCGCTCGGAGAATGACTTTTCAATATCCGGATCGGGATCGATGAAGATGTCGCGGTGATCGAAGGCAGCCGTGAGCCTGATCTTGCGCGACAGCAGCATGCCGTTGCCGAAGACGTCGCCGGACATGTCGCCCACGCCGGCAACCGTGAACGGCGTTGTCTGGATGTCGATATCCCTTTCGCGGAAATGCCGCTTCACGGCTTCCCAGGCACCACGGGCGGTGATGCCCATCTTCTTGTGGTCGTAGCCGGCAGAGCCGCCGGATGCGAAGGCGTCGTCCAGCCAGAAGCCGGCCTCCTGCGCCAGGCCATTGGCCGTGTCGGAGAAGGTCGCGGTGCCCTTGTCGGCTGCAACGACGAAATAGGGGTCGTCGCCATCGATGCGGATGGTGTTTTTCGGCCCGGCCACCTCGGCGCCGGCGATGTTGTCGGTGATGGACAGCAGGGTGCGGATGAAGGTCTTGTAGGCCTCCTTGCCCGCATTGAACATCTCGTCGCGCGAGCCGCCGGCAGGCAGCATTTTCGGGAAGAAGCCGCCCTTGGCGCCGACCGGGACGATCACGGCATTCTTGACCTGCTGCGCCTTCACGAGGCCGAGAATCTCGGTGCGGTAATCCTCGCCGCGGTCCGACCAGCGGATGCCGCCGCGCGCCACCTTGCCGAAGCGAAGGTGCACGCCTTCCACCTCGGTGCCGTAGACGAAGATCTCACGGAATGGGCGCGGTTCCGGCAGCCCGTCGAGCTGCTTCGGATCGAGCTTGAAGGCGAGCATCCTTTTCGGTGCGCCGTCGGCGTCCTGCTGGAAATAGTTGGTGCGCAGCGTCGCATCGACCGCGTTGACGAAGCGCCGGAACGTGCGATCCTCGTCGAGGTTCGGCACCTTGGACAGGGCCTCCTCTATCTCGGCATGGCAATCTGTAAGCTTCTTCAAGCGCGGCTTTTCGCCGATTTTCGGATCGAAGCCATCGCGGAAAAGACGGAAGATGGCAGCAGAGATAGCCGGGTATTTCGTCAGCGTATCGGCAATGTAGTTCTGCGAATAGACGATGCCGGTCTGGCGCAGGTAGCGGGCATAGGCTCGCAGCACGGTGATTTCACGGGCGGACAATCCGGCGAGCAGGACGAGCCGGTTGAAACCGTCGTTGTCGATCAGGCCGTTGAAGGCGGTCAGGAAGGCCTCTTCCAGTAGCGGCCCCTCGCGGGACAGGTCGATTTCCCTTGCATCGTCGAGCTGCAATTCCATGTCGTGCAGCACGACGAGCCTGCTTTCCGGGCCGACATGGATTTCGAACGTCTGCTCGCTCACGACATGGAAGCCGAGGTTTTCAAGCAGCGGCACGCGGCGGGAGAGCGACAGGTGCCGATCCCTGTGGAAAATTTTCAGCGATACGATATTCGCGGCATCCGTCGGGCGGCGGTAGAAGGCGATGCGAATGGTCTCATCGGCTGCGCAAGCGGCAATGTCGGGCAGGTCTGCAAAGGTTTCTTCAGCCGAGAAGGTCTCCTGGAAGGCCTGCGTAACGGAAAGGCGCGGGCCTTCCTTCGCGAATGCGGCAAAGCGTTCCTCCCAGGGCGTGGCGATGAGCCGGATAGCCTCTTCGAGTTTCGCCTGAGCGACCCGCGGCGTCTTGCCGCTGCGCCGGCCAATGATGATATGAACGCGTGCAACGCCCCCTTCGGGAAAAGCCGGGTAATAGGCCGAGACGTGGCCGTCATAGATGCCGGCAAGGTAGTCGCTCACCTTTTCGCGGACGAGCGAATTGTAATCCTCGCGCGGAACATAGACGATGACGGACACGAAGCGGTCGAAGTGGTCGATACGCGGCAGGACCCGGACCCGGGGCCGCTCGCTGAGCTCCATGATCTGCTCGCAGAACCTTGCAAGCAGGTCCGGATCGATCTGAAAAAGGTCGTCGCGGGGATAGGATTCCAGGGTGTTTTCCAGCATGCGGCCGGAATGGCTGTCGGGATCGAAGCCGAAATGTTCGTCGATCCGGGCCGCCTTGGCGCGCAGCAGGGGAATGTCGCGGACGGAATGCGTGTAGGCCGTTGCCGTGAAAAGGCCGACGATGCGCAATTCGCCGACGACCTCGCCTTTCTCGTCGAAACGCTTGACGCCGACATAGTCCATGTAGGCGCGGCGGTGCACGACCGATTTCACATTGGCCTTGGTGACGATGAGGAAATCCGGTCCGTCGAGGAATTCGAGGATTTCCGGGGTGGTCATCACCGCATCCTTGCCCTGGCGCAGGACGAGGACGTCCGGGTCCGACAGGATGCCCAGGCCTCGCCCCTTGCCGCGCTCGACCTTTGCTTCCGCGCCCTTGCCCGAATAGACATATTCGCGCATGCCGAGGAACGTGAAATTGTCGTCGCGCAGCCATTCCAGGAAAGCGAGCGCTTCATCCCTATCGGTTGTGCGGCGGCTCGTCGAATTGTCGAGCTGCTTGGCGGCGCCTTCCAGCACTTCCAGCATGGAGGCCCAGTCGGTGATCGACAGATGTACCTGATCGAGAATGTAGCGAATACGCTCGGTAAGGGCGGCCGCCTGTTCCTCGCCGAGCGGTGCGATGTGAATCTGGATGAGGCTCACATGGTGAGCCGGATTCCCGGGCTGCTCGTTGGAGCGCAGCACCGGCTCCTTACCCGGCTCCAGGAGAAGGATCGGGTGAACCGCCATCAGCAGATCGCGATGCGTCGCGGTGACTTCGCCCATGACGGAGTCAAAAAGGAAAGGCATGTTCCGGTCGACGACGGTCAATATCGAGACCGGTATGCCGTTCGGCGCGACGCCCGGGACAGTTTCCACCGTGATGTCCGCCCGGACCCGCGTCCAGGCGTTCAGCCGCTCTGCCGCATGGCTGGCCGACAAGGCCAGCATCGCGGGCGTATAGCTCTCGAGGTCGTCACTGCTGGCCCGGCTGAACAGAATGGATGGATCGAGATGGGGGCCTTTGCTTTCGTCAGTGATCTTGCGCGCGCTTTCGATTTGCTTTTCCCGTTTCGGATTCTGTCTGGCGGCCATGCCCTCTCCCCTTTTCCCTTCAAAGACCGAGTCATCTCGTTTCTGTCATCTTGCCGCAACATGGCGCTTCCATGTCGGTGCAGCAGAACCTACACGTTCCATTCTTCCGTGAAGCCTTGTTGACATAGCTGAGCGAAGAACCCATCAACAGACCCATCGAAGCCGGAAACAGACCCCATGCAGGATACCAGCAACGCCGTCATCGTCATCTCCAGCCATGTGGTGCGGGGTTCGGTTGGCAACAGAGCTGCCGTCTTCGCGCTGGAAACCCTTGGTTTCCCCGTTTGGGCGATGCCGACCATCGTCCTCCCCTGGCATCCCGGACATGGGCCTTCCACGCGCCTAACCTTTCCCGAATCAGACTTCGACAAAGCTATAGACGATCTCATTCGCGCGCCATGGCTTGGTGAAGTGAAAGCCGTGCTGACCGGTTATTTCGGCAATGCGGCCCAACCGCGTTCGGTGGCGCGGCTCGTCCGGGCATTGAAAGAGAAGAATCCCGATCTCCTCTATGTCTGCGATCCGGTCATGGGCGATCTCGGCGGGCTCTATATTCCTCAGGCCACCGCAGAGGCGATCCGCGACGAGCTTATTCCGCTGGCCACCATCGCAACGCCGAACCGTTACGAACTGGCCTGGCTGTCAGGAGCGCCGCTGGAGACCAACAACGCGATCATGGATGCAGCCATCGCTCTCGGGCCGCCGCGCATCCTGGTGACTTCGGCCGTGCCGATGATGGCGGGCGGAACCGGCAATCTCTATCTCACGGGCAAGCACGCGCTGCTTGCCGAACACCGGCTGATCGACAATCCGCCGAACGGCCTTGGCGATCTCCTGAGCGCGCTTTTCCTTGGACGCGTCCTGGCCGGCATGGACGAGGAAAAGGCGCTGCAGCTCGCCACGGCCAGCGTTTTCGAGATTCTCGCCCGCACGGCCAAGCGCGGCGGCGATGAGTTAACGCTCGAAACGGACGCGTCCAGCCTTTCCGCTCCCATGGCGATGGTGCAGATGCGCCGGCTCGTGCATCCGCTGCAGCAGATCAAGCGTTGATCCGTCGTCCATGTTCGCGATTGCACAATGACCGTTGATCTTCGCCGGGCGGCACTGTAATCCTTGAGCCATGACGGACTTTCCAGAAAGACTGCTGGCGGGTTACCGCAACTTCATGAACGGGCGTTACAGCGACGAACGCGACCGCTATCGTGTCTTGGCGGAAACCGGCCAAAAGCCACACACCCTTGTCGTTGCCTGTTGCGATTCCCGCTCTGCGCCGGAGACCATCTTCGATTGCGGCCCCGGCGAGCTTTTCGTGGTGCGCAACGTCGCCAACATGGTGCCGCCCTACGAGCCGGACAGCCAGTTCCATGCGACGTCGGCCGCTCTCGAATATGCGGTCCAGGTGTTGAAGATCCGCAATATCGTGGTCATGGGGCATGGCCGCTGCGGCGGTATCCAGGCGGCGCTCGATCCTGCGGCCGAACCGCTGTCGCCTGGCGATTTCATCGGAAAGTGGATGAGCCTCGTGCGGCCGGCCGCGGAGCAAATCCAGAGCAACGAATTCATGACCCAGTCCGAGCGTCAGACGGCGTTGGAGCGGGTTTCCATCCGCAATTCGATCGTCAATCTCAGGACTTTTCCCTGCGTCCAGATTCTGGAGCAGCGGGGCAGCATGCATATCCATGGCACCTGGTTCGATATTTCGACCGGGGAGCTCTGGATCATGGACGCCAAGGGCGATTTCGTCCGCCCGAATCTGGACGGACCATTGCCGGACGCCGAGCAGGCGTCGGCCTGAACGTTCAGCGGGAGCTGGTCTGCACGCCGTCGATCTCGGCGCCGATATAGGCAATCGCCCGCTGATAGACGGAGGCGGCGTTCCAGCCCTGGATGGCGGCGAAGTTGGGTTCTCCTGGCTGGTAACCTGCGCCGGCCCTCCACCCATGGCCACGCAGGAAGTTGGCGGTCGAGGCGAGCGCATCGGCGCGCGAGCGGACCATGTCGATATGGCCATCGCCGTCGCCATCGGCACCGTAGCGTACCACGTTCAGGGGCAGGAACTGGGTCTGGCCGATTTCGCCGTGGGCTGCGCCCCGGGCGGACGTGCTCAGGTCACCGCGGGCGACGAGCTGGAGAGCTGCGTTAAGCTGCTCCGTGAAATAGGCGGAACGACGGCAGTCATAGGCTAGGGTTGCAACGGCCGACAGCGTATGCTGGTTGCCCATGAAGCCCCCGAAGCCGGTTTCCATGCCCCAAATGGCGAGCAGGGGGCCGGCGGGAACGCCATAGCGGCGCTCGATCGAGGCAAAGAGCGCTGCATTGCCGGACTTCATGCTCTTGCCGCGGGAAATGATGGCGGCGCCGCCACGCTTCCTCATGAATTCGTCGAAGGACAGCTTGAAGCTCTTCTGCCCGCGATCGGCGCGGATCGTCTCGCGATTGTAGGAGACGCTCGCGAAAGCCTTTTCAACGACGGACGGGCTGATGCCATTCGAAGGGGCGACGCGCTTGAATTCCTCGACCCAACGGGCGAAGCCGGAGGAATCGTTGCCGCATTGGAGGGCGGCCAGCGCTGGCGTGCCTGCCGAAAATCCGGTTGCGATCAATGCTGTCAGAAGAAGCTTCTTCATGCGGTAAACCCGTCCTGAGCCGGACCGCTCCATCATGAGCGTCCAGAGTGTCTATTTGGCCTTATGCCCATGGTTGCGGATATTCGCAACTCATCCGTTCATGAACAGTTCGTGAAGTGCGATGATTCGCGGGAGCCCCCGACCATGTCTGGCGGGGGTTCTATCGGAACATGCTTAATAAATTTATTACCGATCAGGCTGCTGCCTTGCGCGGCTTGATCAGGCCGCGGTTGACGAGAAGCTCGGCGATCTGCACGGCGTTCAGCGCGGCGCCCTTGCGCAGGTTGTCGGAGACGACCCAGATGTTGAGGCCGTTTTCGACCGTCGCATCCTCACGGATGCGGGAAATGTAGGTAGCGTCTTCACCGGCGCATTCGTACGGTGTCACATAACCGCCGTTCTCGCGCTTGTCGATGACGAGGCAACCCGGGGCTTCGCGCAGGATATCGCGGGCCTGGTCGGCGGTGATCTCGTTCTCGAACTCGATATTGACCGATTCCGAATGCCCGATGAAAACCGGGACGCGCACGGCCGTGCAGGTCACCTTGATCTTCGGGTCGAGCATCTTCTTGGTTTCAGCGAGAACCTTCCACTCTTCCTTCGTATATCCGTCTTCCATGAAGACATCGATATGCGGGATGACGTTGAAGGCGATGCGCTTGGTGAACTTCTTCGCTTCGATCGGATCGGCCACGAAGACGGCGCGGGTCTGGGTGAAGAGCTCGTCCATGCCTTCCTTGCCGGCCCCGGAAACCGACTGATAGGTCGAGACGACGACACGCTTGATCTTGGCGAAGTCGTGCAGCGGCTTCAGCGCGACGACGAGCTGGGCAGTCGAGCAATTCGGGTTGGCGATGATGTTCTTCTTCGGGAACCCCTCGATCGCATCCGGGTTTACTTCCGGCACGATGAGCGGCACCTCGGCATCGTAGCGCCAGGCGGACGAGTTATCGATGACGATGCAGCCCTGCGCGCCGATCTTCGGAGACCACTTCTTGGAAACATCGCCGCCGGCCGACATCAGGCAGATGTCGGTATCGGAGAAATCATAGTTTTCGAGATTGGAAACCTTCAGCGTCTTGTCGCCGAAAGAGACTTCTGTGCCCTGCGAACGGGCGGAAGCCAATGCCACGACTTCATCGGCCGGGAAGCCCCGCTCCGCGAGAATGGACAGCATTTCCCTGCCGACATTGCCGGTTGCGCCGGCGACTGCGATCTTGAAACCCATTTTATGCTCTCTTTCTGTCTCTCCTCGATCCGGTGAGGGGGAAGCCGCGCGGTTGAGGTCGCGGTATTCCTGGTCCCCGGCCTTGCCGGGGAGAGAGCGGCGGGCCAGAGACGTCAGACGGTTTTCGTCGTCGTTTTGGCCTTGGTTTTGGAGAAAGCGGAAAAACATGCCCGCTGCGCGGCCTGGCCGGCCGGCAGTGCAGAGTGAGCGATGTCGAATTCGCAGGCACGCATGGGTGTTTTCCCTTTCGCGAAGCTGTTTAGAAGATTTTCGCAATGAGTCAAGCGAGCTCGATATCGTGCTGCGTTGCATTGCCATCATGACGCGCTGCAACATCAGGGTTGCTCGGGAAGCGGGATATTAGACGAAAGTCATAATCCCAAAGCATCTCTCTTCCTTTGTCCCGAATTCTGCCAATCTGCGACAATGCGTCGCCATATTCGTGTCCAGGAGGGAAAGGGCGCGGAACCGGCGCGTAAGTTTCACATTTTGGGAGGACGACAATGGCAAATGTCGCAACGACTGCCGGCGTAAAAAGCGGCAGCATGACGCGGGAGGAGAAGAAGGTCATCTTCGCTTCCTCGCTCGGCACTGTTTTCGAATGGTACGACTTCTATCTCTACGGCTCGCTGGCAACGTTTATCGGCGCGGCCTTCTTCAGCCAGTATCCGGAAACGACCCGGAACATCTTCGCGCTGCTGGCTTTCGCCGCCGGCTTCCTCGTTCGTCCCTTCGGTGCGCTGGTCTTCGGTCGCCTGGGCGATCTCGTCGGCCGCAAATATACCTTCCTCGTAACCATTCTGATCATGGGTCTTTCGACCTTCCTCGTCGGTGTCCTTCCCGGCGCAGCTTCGATCGGCATCGCGGCTCCGATCATCCTTCTCCTCCTGCGCATGCTGCAGGGCCTGGCTCTTGGCGGCGAATACGGCGGTGCCGCAACCTATGTGGCCGAGCATGCGCCGCATGGAAGACGGGGTTACTTCACTTCCTGGATACAGACGACGGCGACCCTCGGTCTCTTCCTGTCGCTGCTGGTCATTCTCGGCGTTCAGATGCTGCTCGGCCGTGATACCTTTGCTGCCTGGGGCTGGCGCATCCCGTTCCTGGTCTCGGTCGCCCTGCTCGGCGTATCGGTCTGGATTCGTCTGAAGATGAACGAATCCCCGGCGTTCCAGAAGATGAAGGAAGAGGGCAAGGGTTCCAAGGCGCCGCTGACGGAGGCCTTCGGCCACTGGAGGAATGCCAAGGTCGCGCTTCTGGCCCTGTTCGGGGCCGTCGTCGGGCAGGCCGTCGTCTGGTACTCCGGCCAGTTCTACGCCCTGTTCTTCCTGCAGAACATCCTGAAGGTCGATGCACAGTCGGCAAACATCATGGTTGCCGTCTCGCTCCTCATCGGCACGGGCTTCTTCGTCTTCTTCGGCTGGCTCTCCGACAGGATCGGCCGCAAGCCGATCATCATGGCCGGTCTTCTGCTTGCCATGCTGACTTATTTCCCGCTGTTCAAGGCGATGACCTGGGCCGGCAACCCGGCTCTGGCACAAGCTCAGGACACGGTGCGCGCAACGGTAACGGCGGCGCCGGGCGACTGCAAATTCCAGTTTAACCCGACCGGCACCGCCAAGTTCACCACGTCCTGCGATATCGCCACCTCGTACCTGACGCGCAATTCGGTGCCCTATGACGTCGTTGCCGGCCCGGCCGGTCAGCCCGCCACGGTCAAGATCGGGGATGCGACCATTGCCAGCTACGATGCGATCGCCGCAGGCGCCGATGCCAAGGCGAAGGATGCAGGGTTCCAGAAGCAGGTCAACATTGCTCTTCAGAGCAGCGGTTATCCGCTCGCACGCGCTGCGACCAAGGTGCCCGATGCCAAGCTGGATGCTTTCATTGCGGCCAATCCGGAACTCAAGCTCGATGCCGCCGCCCTCCGCGCCGGCAACAAGACCGTGGTTCCGGGCGCCGACCTCGTTTCCCAGAAACTGCTGACCGCGCAGGAAGCCACCGGCGTAACGGAAATGGCGGTGTACACCGTCGCGAATTCGGGGGCCTTCTCGATGGTGGCAGATCCGGCCCGGGTCAACTGGGTGACGATCATCGCCATCCTGACCGTTCTGGTCATCTACGTCACGATGGTCTATGGCCCGATCGCCGCGCTGCTGGTCGAACTCTTTCCGACCCGCATCCGCTACACCGGTATGTCGCTGCCCTATCATATCGGTAACGGCTGGTTCGGCGGCCTCCTGCCGGCAACGGCCTTCGCCATGAGCGCGGCCAAGGGCGATATCTATTACGGCCTCTGGTATCCGATCGTCTTCGCGGGCCTCACTCTGGTGATCGGCCTGCTGTTCCTGCCGGAAACCAAGGACCGCGATATCCATGCGGAATAGGCCTAGAGCGCCGTGCGTCCTTTGGGACGCACGGCGCTCTAACTTATTGAATCTACGCATCGTGCTTTCCGAAAATCGATTCCGATTTTCGGGCCGATACTGTAGCGCATAATCCGGCGGACCTTCAAGGAGAAGACCCGGCACAGTAAACTGTGCCGGGTCTTTCGTTTTTCATTCGGCTTTTTCCTCAGGCACCCGCTTTTGCGGAGCGCCGCGTGGCGGCGGGAGCGTGCCCGTCCAGTCGGGCCGCATCACCAACGGTATGGGACGGCGCAGGGTCGGCCAGCCGTCGGGCTCTTGCCGGAACAGCAATCCATGACGGGCGAATACGATCGCCGTCATGATGGAAAACCAGGCGCCGATGGAAAGGCCGGCGATCACGTCGCTTGGATAATGGGCGGCAACGATGACGCGGGAGAAGCCGAGCCAGAGGCCCATGATCAGGAAAAGCAGGCGATAGGGTGGAGCAAGCAGGGCCATGGCCATGAGGAACGCGCCGACCGTCGTGGAATGGCCGGATGGAAAGCTTTCGAACCGGGCGCCGGAAAAGGGATTGAAGCCGTGGGAGGTCCATTGTTCGTAAAGAACCGGGCGGGCCCGGCCGATGATGCGTTTCGTCAGGTTGACGAGAAGGCCCGACCCGGCGACCGAAACGAAAACGTAAAATGCCATGTGGCTGACGAGCATGGCCTGGAAGCGGGCTTTCAGGGTGGGGGCCAGTCGTATGACGGCCAATGCCTCGAAGAACAGAAGCGCGCTTCCAAAAAGAATCCAACCCGATTTCCCGAGATCGGTAATGGTATCGCCGAACGGTTTCAGCAGGTTCGGCGTATGGGCCGCATAGGAGCCGACAGGCGCATCGAGCAGGAAGAAGGCGATCAGGATCAGGTTGACCGCGACCAGCGCATAGGGCCACCAGCGCGGCGACGGTGGACTTGAACGGTAGCGATAACGGCGGTTTCTGAGTTTCTCGATTATCCGTTTCATCAGCCTCTATCCGTGGGCAGGTTCATTCCTGTTTTCTCGCAGGTGCCCGATATGGGGTATCGAAACGGCAAAGACCAGTCGCGGGAGCCGGGTCTTCTCGTCCTGCGACGGAAAGACCCGGCGGCATCGTGTTCAAACGGAACCAAAGACGTTTTCGGCTCCGTTCGGCCATGCCGTCACCAGACATGGTGATGGTGCGATGTGCCGCAATGTGTCAGGCGGAAAGGCTTACAAACTCCTTGAGGATCGCATCGCCCATTTCGGACGTGCCGACCCTGCGGCAGCCTTCCGCCATGATGTCGCCGGTGCGGATGCCCTGGTCGAGCACGTTGGCGATCGCCTTTTCCAGGTTGTCGGCTTCCTTCACCATGTTGAAGGAATAACGCAGGCACATGGCGAACGAGGCGATCATCGCGATCGGGTTGGCGACGCCCTTGCCGGCGATATCCGGCGCCGAACCGTGGACCGGTTCGTAGAGCGCCTTGCGCTTACCGGTCTTCGGATCGGGCGCGCCGAGCGAGGCGGAAGGCAACATGCCGAGCGAGCCGGTCAGCATGGCGGCAACGTCGGACAGCATGTCGCCGAACAGGTTGTCGGTGACGATCACGTCGAACTGCTTCGGCTGGCGCACGAGCTGCATTCCGCCGGCATCGGCGAGCATGTGCTCGAGCTTCACGTCCGAATAGGTACGTTTGTGGGTTTCGGTGACGACCTGGTTCCAGAGCACGCCCGACTTCATGACATTGCGCTTTTCCATGGAGCAGACGGCGTTGCGGCGGGTCCGGGCAAGCTCGAAGGCGACACTGGCGATGCGCTCGATTTCGTAAGTGTCGTAGACCTGCGTATCGATGCCGCGCTTCTGGCCGTTGCCGAGATCGATGATCTCCTTCGGTTCGCCGAAATAGACGCCGCCGGTAAGTTCGCGGACGATCAGGATGTCGAGGCCTTCCACCAGTTCCGGCTTCAGCGAAGAAGCGGAGGCAAGCGCCGGATAGCAGATCGCGGGGCGCAGGTTGGCGAAGAGTTCCAGGTCCTTGCGCAGGCGCAGGAGGCCTGCTTCCGGACGAACCTCATAAGCAACATGATCCCATTTCGGACCGCCGACAGCGCCGAAAAGCACCGCATCCGCGGCCATCGCCTTGGCCATGTCCCCTTCCGAGATGGCGGCGCCATGGGCATCGTAAGCGCATCCGCCGACCAGGCCTTCATCCAGTACGAAGTCGGCTTTCATGGCGCTGTTCATGTGAGCGATGATCTTGCGGACTTCGCCCATGGCTTCGGGGCCGATGCCGTCGCCGGGAAGAAGGAAGAGGTTCTTTGCCATATCTTGTGGTGTCCTTGCTCTCTTGTTTCCGCATGCCGTTTTCCCGGAAGCGGATTTCCGCTTTCGGGGCCGCATGCGTCAGCAGGCTCACCATTCTCCCGCGCGGGATTTCAGACCCGCGCCTGGTTAAACCCCGTCCGAGCCTGCCGAAGGACGAGGCCGGAAAGGTTCAGGAACTGCCAGCGCCAATCCGGGCAGTCACTTCGATCTCGATCTTCATTTCCGGCGTGGTCAGGCCGCAGACGACCATGGTCGCAGCCGGGCGGATCTTGGAAAAGGTGGCGCCGAGCACGTCGACCACCGCATCGTAATCGGCCATGTCGACGAGGTAATAACGTACGCGCACCACATCCTGAAGGCCGCTGCCGGCCTCCTTCAGTGCTTTTTCGATCGTGCCGAGCGCATTGCGGGTCTGGGCTGCGACGTCTTCCGGCATTTCCATCTTCGCATAGTCGTAGCCGGTCGTGCCGGAAACATAGACCATGTCGCGGTCCACCACGGCACGCGAATAACCAATCCGCGCTTCGAAGGGTGATCTGGAGGAGATCCGCTTGACCATCAGGAGGTTCCGGAAATCAGAGCCAGGGACGCTCGGTGCGAATCTTGTTCTCGAAACTGCCGATTACTGCATCGCTCTTCAGCGTCGAAGCGATGTCGTCCAGTCCCTCGAGCAGGATGTGGCGGCGGCCGGGATCGATGTCGAAATGAATCGAACCACCATCCGGCCCGGTGATTTCCTGGGCTTCCAGGTCGACGGAAAGAATGGCGTTCGCACCCCGCTCGGCATCGTCCATCAGCTTGTCCAGGTCTTCCTGGCTGACGACGATCGGCAGGATGCCGTTCTTGAAACAGTTGTTGTAGAAGATGTCGGCGAAGCTCGTCGAGATCACGCAGCGGATGCCGAAATCGAGAAGCGCCCAGGGCGCGTGTTCGCGGGAGGAGCCGCAGCCGAAATTGTCGCCGGCCACCAAGATCTTGGCGTTCCGGTAGGCGGACTTGTTCAGCACGAAATCCGGGTTTTCGGAGCCGTCTTCCTTGTAGCGGGCTTCGGCGAAGAGGCCCTTGCCAAGGCCGGTACGCTTGATCGTCTTGAGGTAGTCCTTGGGAATGATCATGTCCGTATCGACGTTGACGACCGGAAGCGGCGCAGCAACGCCGGTGAGCTTGGTGAACTTTTCCATGATCTGCCTCCACATGGACTTATCTGCGGAAGCTGCCATAAAGCAAACCAGCGCGAATTTGAAGGGCTGTTTGCTCTCAACCGGTACGTCGGCGCGCCGAAAACCGGCGCATTGGCGCCTCTTTCATCACTGTTCGGCGATCAAAGGTCGATGATCGTGCCGCGGCCGTCGTTCCAGACACGCATTTCGCGCTTGCCAGCCTTCGCACGCACCGGAACCGGCTTCAGCCGCGCTGAAAGTACCCGGCCGAGGGAAAGAACCGCGAGGATACCGGCAAAGGCTACAGTCAGGGAGGCCGTCAGAAGCGCGGCCATGGCGAGCACGGCGATTGCCGATACGATGACGAAAAATGCGCGAATGTTTTGCATGGTCCAAACCTTTCTCACCGAGGAATGTGGGCCCTCCCGCCCTTTCTTGCAAGGGGTTTTGCACGGAACGGTATTGCCGCAGGCTTAAAAGATTGGCACAAAGCCGTGATGATCGCCTTGACCGACATCAATTCTGCGTCCGTTCGCCTTCGCCGCTCGATCCTGAGCGTGCCGGCCGGCAATACAAGGGCATTGGAAAAGGTGCATGGCCTCGGCTGCGATGCGGTGATCTTCGATCTGGAAGATTCCGTCGCACCGGAAATGAAAGCCGAAGCCCGGAACAATCTGCGCCGGCTTTTCAAGGAAAGCCCCCTTAGGAACCGGGAAACCGTTATCCGCATCAATCCGCTCGATACCCCGTTCGGCAGGGCCGACATGGACCTCGTGATCAAAATATCGCCTGACGTGGTGCTGGTTCCCAAGGTCGAGCGTGTCTCGGAAGTGCAGGCGGTGGCGGATATCCTCTCCGAGGCCGGCGCTCCGGACGATCTTGCCATATGGGCGATGATCGAGACGCCGAAAGGGGTACTGAATGCAGCCTTGATCGCCGGCGCAGACGAGCGGCTCGGCTGTTTCGTCGTCGGTCTCAACGATCTGCGCAAGGAGACCGACGTTCTGCCGCAACCCGGCCGTGCCTATCTCGTTCCCTGGCTGATGCAGATCGTGCTCGCCGGCCGTGCCCAGGGCATCGATGTGGTCGACAGCGTCTTCAACGATTTCAGGGATGCGGAAGCGTTCGACGCCGAATGCGCCCAGGGCCGGGCCATGGGCTTTTCCGGCAAGATGCTGATCCATCCCGCCCAGATCGAGCCCGCCAACCGGCATTTCGGCCCCGATCCGCGGGCTGTCGAAGAGGCGGAGGCGATCATTGCCGCTTTTGCCGAGCCTGAGGCGCGGCATCTCAATGTCATCAACCTGGACGGCAAGATGGTCGAACGCCTGCACCTTGTCGAGGCGGAGAAGCTTGTCGCCAGGGTGCGAGCCATCGCTGAACGAAAGAAAACGCCATGAAACTCTATCGCCTCCTCACCGGTCCGGACGATTCCTCCTTCTGCCACAAGGTGACGGCCGCGCTGAACAAGGGTTGGGATCTGCACGGCTCTCCGACCTATGCCTTCAACGCCACGACCGGCCTGATGCAGTGCGGCCAGGCCGTCACCAAGACCGTGCATGGCAAGGAATACGATCCCGAGATGAAACTCGGCGAGCAATAAGGCCTGTTCGGGTTCAGCGCTGGGCAGCGTCTTCGGCGCTCGCCTCGATGCGTTCCATGTCGGCGTCGCTGAGGCCGAAATGATGGCCGATTTCGTGGATCAGCACATGGGTGATGATATCACCCAGCGTTTCCTCGTTTTCCGCCCAATAATCGAGGATCGGCCGGCGATAGAGGCGGATACGGTTCGGCAGCTCACCCGTTTCCATGTTGAAGCGTTCGGAAATGCCGCGCCCTTCGAACAGGCCGAGCAGGTCGAAGGGTGTTTCGAGCGCCATGTCCTCGAAGACCTCGTCGTCGGGAAAATCCTCGATCTCGATGGTCAGATTGGTCGTAAGGGCCCGAAATTCCTCCGGCAGGTGGCCATAGGCCTCGATCGCCAGCGACTCGAACGCGCTGATCGTCGGCGCATGGCGGTCCCGCCAATCGTCGGTCTGGTCAATACGGGCCATGGGCTCTCCTTCTGATCAGGCCCATATAGTGCCTTCAGAAATATTTTTCGAGAGAAGAATCATTGGCCTATCGTCAGAGGAAAAGATTCCTGCCGTCCGGCAGTTGACTCTTGATGAGGGCTCTGGAATCCATAAGAACATAAAGAGAACACTGTGAATGGAGCTGACGCCATGGCAGGGAACGCCACGGCGCGGGAGACGCTTTTTGCCCTGCGCGAACAGATCGCCAGACTGGAGGGAAAATCTCTGCCGGCGCTCGCCGCGGCGGAGCAGGAGGACGCTGCCGTCGATCCCGCGGCCTGGAAGGCCGGGAACAACCGGCTCCGCCTGCCGCTCGGCATAGCAGACATGGATGCTGCCCTGGACGGTGGCCTGCCGCTCGACGGCCTCACCGAAATCCGCTCAGCGCTGATGCTGGATGCGGGCGCCGCAAGCGGTTTCGTCCTGGCGCTTGCAGCCTATCTCAAGGCGAGGGAAACAAGCGGGGCACCGGTCCTGTGGATCGGCGATATCGTTTCCACCCAGGAAGCAGGCGCGCCCTATGCCGTCGGTTTCAAGCAGTTCGGATTGAGACCCCGGGATATCCTCTATGCCTCGCCACGCAAGCTGGAAGAGGCATTGTGGCTTGCGGAAACTGCGGTGGCGAGCGGGGCGCTTGCCGCCACCATTCTGGAGATCCGGGGCAACCTCAGGCAATTCGGTCTTACCGAAAGCCGGCGGCTCTGTCTTCGGGCGAAGGCGGCGGGGCGGCCGCTTTTCCTGTTGCGGCATGCGGGTGGAGAGGAGGCAAGCAGCGCTTCCTTCCGTCTGTCTGTCGAACCGGCGCCGGCCTGCGGACGGCGCCTTTCAGACGGGTCCCTGCTTGGCGGCAGCATCGGGCATCCTGTTTTCCGGCTTATCCTGGAGAAGAGCCGCAATCCGGCTCCGCTCTCCTTCCTTTTGGAGTGGAATCCCCGTGACCGTCAATTTTCGCTCGACCGGGAAGCAGGAGAAGCTTCCTCTTCCCGCAACCCGCCAACGCATCCTGGCGCTCGTCTTCCCGCATCTGCCAACCGACAGGATCGCCCGTCGGCTGTGGGGACCGTCGTGGCGTTCGAGAGGGCGTCCTGACCATCCGCCGATCCTTTGTGCCGGGCGGCGTGACAATGCCATGCGGCTTACAGCGCTCGACGAGGCTTCCGAGCGGCTTGGCCTGAAACGGGGGCAGGGGCTGGCGGAAGCCCGGGCCATGTTTCCCAAGATCGACGTGGCCGACGAGGACGAGGGAGCCGATCTTGCGCTCCTCGAAGCTGTTGCCGACTGGTGCGACCGTTATACCCCGCTCGTGGCATTCGACGGCCGGGAAGGACTCTTCCTCGATATCACCGGATGTGCGCATCTCTTCGGCGGAGAAGACGCGCTCCTGAAGGATATTCTTGAGCGGCTTTTCCATATGGGGCTGGACGTCAGGGGCGCAATTTCCTCGTCTCCCGGCCTTTCCTGGGCCGCCTGCCGCTTCGGTCGTGGCGGAGTGATTGCCGACGAGGCGATCGAAGAGGTTCTGGCGCCGCTGCCGGTCAATGCCTTGCGTATCGACGGGATCACGGTCGCCTCGCTCTGTAAACTCGGGCTGAAACGGGTGGGGGATCTCATGCCCATGCCGCGCGCGCCGCTTGCCCGCCGGTTTGGACCATATCTGTTGCTTCGCCTGGATCAGGCGACCGGTGTGAACGAAGAATCCATTTCGCCGCGCCGGCCCGTCGCGGCTCTTTCCGCCGAGCGACGGTTGGCCGATCCGGTCCAGGCTGAGGACCATATCCTCCAACTGACCGGCCAGATCGCAGCGTCGCTGAAACCGGGATTGGAGGCACGCGGTGTCGGGGGGCGGGTTTTCGAGCTGGTGCTGTTTCGTGTCGACGGACGTGTCTTTCGCATCTCCGCCGGTGCTTCGCAGCCATTGCGCGACCCGAAGCGTATCGCCGCGCTTTTCACGGAGCGCCTGAAGGCTGCGCATGACGATCTCGATGCGGGTTTCGGTTTCGAACTCCTGCGTCTCAATGTGTTGCAGGACGATATTTTCAAGATCGCCCAGGATGATTTTGCCGGCAATGGCCGGGGTGAGATATCGCTTACGGATTTCATTGACCGGGTTTCGGCCCGGTTGGGGGAAAACTGTCTGCAGGCCGCAGAGATGCGGCAAAGCCATGTGCCGGAACGGGCGGAGATCTTTGCTCCGGCGATTACGGCAAGGAACGCACGGGACAAGGTCGAAGAGGCCCTTGTCTTTGCGCCGGGGAGTGACCGTCCTTTACGGCTTTTCCGTCATCCCGAAACGATAAAGGCTTTTGCGGCGGCGGTACCGGATGGCCCTCCGCAGCGGTTTCGCTGGCGCCATGTCGTCCATGAGGTCGTTCGTGCCGAGGGGCCGGAGCGGATTTCGCCGGAATGGTGGGCGGATACGGAAAATGCGCTGGAACGTGATTATTTCCGTCTCGAAAGCGAGGCGGGCCGTCGTTTCTGGGTTTTTCGCGAGGGCCGTTACGACGGAAAGATGGCGCCGAACTGGCGTATCCATGGAATCTTCGCATGAAGGACACTCCTCTTTTTTTCGAAATGGGCGCCAAGACCAATTTCTCCTTTCTGGAAGGCGCGGCAAGGCCGGAGGAAATGGTGCTGACGGCGAGCCTGCTCGGGCTTTCCGGCCTCGGCATTGCCGACCGAAATTCGGTTGCCGGCGTGGTGCGTGCGCATAACCAGGTCCGGGAGATGAAGGAGGCGTACGAGCGCCAGCAGGCGCAGGGAAAAAGGGAGGGCGAAGATGACGCCGTCCGGCCTTGCGCCTTCTATCCCGGCGCACGGCTCGTCTTTTCCGACCGGACGCCGGATGTGTTGGCCTATCCGCAAAACCGCAAGGGCTGGGCCAATCTCTGCCGTCTCCTCAGCCGTGGAAATCTCAGGACGGAAAAAGGTTCCTGCATCCTGGAGGAATGGGATTTCCGGGAATGGTGCGACGAGATGATGCTCGGGGTCGTTCCGGATTTTTCCCGCGCGGAGGACGCTGGATATGTGGCGCATCTGGAACGCAGTCTGGAGGATTATCGGAAACGGTTTCCCAGGAGCATCTATCTGGCCATGTCGCCGACCTATGATGGGCGCGATGCGCTCGTATTTGCCACATGCGCGCAGGTCGCCTTTCGGAGCCGTGTTCCTCTGATCGCGACCAACCTGCCCCTTTACGGTCTTCCTTGTCGGCGTTCGTTATCGGATGTCGTGACGGCCATCCGGGAGCATGTGACGGTTCAGGAGGCTGGCTTTCGCCTTGCTCCCAATGGGGAGAGGCATATCAAGCCCGGTGCCGAAATGGCTCGCCTCTTCCATGCGTATCCGGATGCCGTCGCCAATACGGAAAAGTTCTTCGA
The DNA here is from genome assembly GCF_042429745.1 of Neorhizobium puerariae. Lineage (NCBI taxonomy): Bacteria > Pseudomonadati > Pseudomonadota > Alphaproteobacteria > Hyphomicrobiales > Rhizobiaceae > Neorhizobium > Neorhizobium puerariae. The sequence goes on from NZ_JBHMAA010000077.1 coordinate 110,882, forward strand.
TCGGCTTGCATTCTCGCTGGATGAGTTGAGCCATAATTATCCCGATGAAAGCGTGCCGGGCGAGACCGTGTCCGAAACCCTGGAGCGGCTGACCTGGGAAGGCGCCGCCCGCCGTTATTCCGGCGATATTCCGGAAAAAGTTTCCGACCAGATCAGGTATGAACTCGGCCTCATCAAGGAGATGCAATACGAGCCATATTTCCTGACGGTGCGCCATATCGTCTGGTATGCCCGATATGAGCTGAAAATCCTGTGCCAGGGGCGCGGTTCGGCCGCCAATTCCACCGTCTGTTATTGCCTCGGCATCACCGAGGTCGATCCGACGTTCACGACGCTGCTTTTCGAACGTTTCATTTCCACGGAGCGCAATGAACCGCCGGATATCGATGTCGATTTCGAGCATGGGCGGCGCGAAGAGGTCATCCAATATATCTACCGGCATTACGGTTTCCGGCATGCGGGCTTGACGGCGGCGGTCACGAGCTACCGCACCCGCATGGCAGGCCGTGAGGTGGCGAAAGCCTTCGGGCTCTCGGAGGACGTGCAGGCGGCGCTTTCCAGTCTGGTCTGGGGATGGTCGGAGGATGGGCTTTCGGAACGGGATGCGAAGGCTGCCGGTCTCGACGTCGAGGATTCCACGACGCGGAAAGTCATGACGCATGCGAAGGAACTCCTGGGATTTCCGCGTCATCTCACCCAGCATGTCGGGGGATTCCTCATCACGCGCGACCGGCTCGACGAGGTCGTTCCGATCATGAAGACGGCCATGCCGGGGCGTTACATGGTGGAGTGGGACAAGGATGATCTCGATACCCTGAAGCTCCTGAAGATCGATGTGCTGGCGCTCGGCATGCTGACCTGTCTCAAGAAGGCGTTCGATCTCATGCGGGTCCATTACGGGCGCAATGAAACGCTCGCCGGTCTCCTGCACAACGAGCAAGACGCCGTCTACGACATGATCTGCCGTGCCGATACGATCGGTGTTTTCCAGATCGAGAGCCGGGCGCAGATGAGCATGTTGCCGCGGCTCAGGCCCCGCCGGTTTTACGATCTCGTCGTTGAGGTGGCGATCGTTCGTCCGGGTCCCATTCAGGGAAACATGGTTCACCCTTATCTTCAGAGAAGAGAATGGGTTCGCGCTGGAAAGCAGGTGGATTACCCGAGCGAGGAATTGAAACTTGTGCTCGAGCGAACTCTCGGCGTGCCCCTGTTCCAGGAGCAAGCCATGCAGATTGCCATTACCGCTGCCAAATTCGAACCGGGCGAGGCGGACAGGTTACGAAGGTCGATGGCAACCTTCAAACGGACGGGCACCATCGGCACCTTCGAGACGAAGATGGTCGAAGGCATGGTCGCGCGGGGTTATGACCGCGAATTTGCCCAAAGCTGTTTCAATCAAATCAAGGGTTTCGGGGAATATGGCTTTCCGGAAAGCCACGCGGCGTCATTTGCTCTGCTTGTCTATGTCTCGTCCTGGATCAAGGCTCATTATCCGGACGTCTTCTGTACGGCGATGCTGAATTCGCAGCCCATGGGTTTTTACGCGCCGGCGCAACTCATTCGCGACGCGCGCGAACACGGCATCGAAATCCGCCCGGTAGACATCAACTGGTCGGGTTGGGATTGTCTTCTGGAAAAGGCCGTCTTCAACAGGGATGCGATCGATAAACGCCACGCATCCATGCGTGACGTCATCTGGACGGAACATGCCGTGCGGCTGGGTTTCCGTCAGGTCAAGGGTCTGGCTGAAAAGGATATGGCCGAAAAACTGATCGCCAATCGAGGGAATGGCTACACATCCGTCCATGATCTCTGGTTGCGATCCGGTCTCGACAAATCGGATATCGAGCGGCTGGCGGATGCCGATGCTTTCACTTCCATCGGGCTCACGCGTCGCGAGGCGCTTTGGGCTGCGCGGGGACTCGATGAGAAAAACGCCGTCGAAAAATTGCCTCTGTTCGATTCGGCAGGCGGGGCGGATCTCCGGCCTGAAGTGAAGCCAAGGCTCCCTTCAATGCTGCCGGGGGAAGAAGTCATCGAGGATTATCGCTATCTTTCGCTTTCGCTGAAAGCGCATCCGGTTTCCTTCCTGCGCCCCGAGCTGCAGGCCATGGGAATTACCCGCAGCGTCGATCTGCTGGAGGTTCCGAATGGGCGGCGGGTTACGATCAGCGGGATCGTTCTGGTACGCCAACGTCCGGGTTCCGCCAGTGGCGTGATTTTCATGACGCTGGAAGATGAGACCGGGGTTGCGAACGCGATCGTCTGGCCGAAAGTCTTTGCCCGCTTCCGGTCCGTCGTCATGGGAGCGCGGCTGGTCAAGATCCGCGGAAAGCTGCAGAGCCAGAGCGGCGTCATCCATACGGTGGTCGAGCATATCGAGGATATCACTCCCATGCTCGGCCTGCTTCAGAAGGAGACGCGGCGGCTCGATGTCCTGGCGCGTTCGGATGAGGCGCCGCAGTCGGACGACGGCCATATGTCAAAGCGGCGCTCCAACAAAACGGGCGAACGCAGCGCCAGTGTCAGGCCGGAAACAGGTTTTCCGAATTCCCAGGTCACCGAGCCGGGAAGCGTCATGCCGAGAGGCCGCAATTTTCATTAGTCATTCAAAGCGGCAGGCGAATTTGATGTGGATCATCGTCGGGAGGGGGCGTTTGTCTAGGATTTGCCCCTAGGGCTGCGTTGTTTCCCGAAGCCAAAGACACAACAGGCTTCTTCCAGGAAATGACGCGGATACCTGTTTTTTCTTGACATCCGGTGTCCGCTTTCGCAAAAGAGGATGCTACAGGTCATGTTTCGCAGGTCGACCGAGAATGCTGGTTTGCAGTTGCAATTACATTACCGACAAAGAAATCAGGGATGTCATCACCGAACTCCTTGATGAAGACTGTTGGCAGCTCATCGTACCAGCAAAGGTGTATCACGCGATGGGAAAGCGCGGCCGTTGCTGCGGCTGTTTCCCGAATGTCGTCGATCTGATCATCCGCACAACCGAGGAATATCACGCCCAGCACCACTCGACGGAAGCCGAGGTCGTTGTATATATGTCCCGCTTAAGACAATTCCATGAAGAAAACAGGAGAGCGGACATTGAAAGGCGACTCAAAGGTCATCGAGCGGCTTAACGAGGCATTGTTTCTCGAACTCGGTGCCGTCAACCAGTATTGGCTGCATTATCGTCTTCTTGAGGATTGGGGTTATCTGAAGCTCGCGAAGAAGGAACGCGCCGAGTCCATCGAAGAGATGCAGCATGCCGACAAGCTGGTCGCGCGGATCATCTTCCTCGAAGGTCATCCCAACCTGCAGACCGTCGCACCGCTGCGCATCGGCCAGAACGTCAAGGAAGTTCTGGAAGCCGACCTCGCTGGCGAATACGACGCCCGTACCTCCTACAAGGCATCCCGCGACATCTGTCACGCGGCTGGTGACTATGTCACGATGAAGCTTTTCGAAGAGCTGCTGGCCGATGAGGAAGGACATATCGACTTCCTCGAGACCCAGCTCGACCTCCTCGCCAAGATCGGCGAAGAGAAATATGGCCAGCTCAACGCGGCTTCCGCCGATGAGGCCGAATAACCGGCATCATGAGATCCGGTGCGCCGAGCGCACCGGATTGCTCCCGTTGCGGTGAGTTCCCTTTCATTTCCGCTGACTGAAATGAAACTGCAGGCGCGGCGAACAGGTTCTCAGTCTCCAGACAGGTGCGCAAATTCCGCTACGACCTGATCGTAGACGGCGCGCTTGAAGGGTACGATCAGGCCGGGGAGATCAACCATCCGCTTCCATTCCCAAGCGTCGAACTCGGGTGCATGACCTCCGGGCGGCGGGTTGATGGCAATCTCGTCGTCGCGACCTTCGAAACGGAAGGCGAACCAGCGCTGGGTCTGGCCGCGATATCTTCCCTTCAGCCCGATACCGATCAGATGTGGAGGCAGGTCGTAGTTGATCCAGCCGTGCGACTGCGCCAGCAGCGACACCGAGCGCATGCCGGTTTCCTCGTAGAGCTCGCGGTAGGCGGCGGGAAGCGGGTCCTCGCCCTTGTCGATGCCTCCCTGCGGCATCTGCCAGAGCTGCGGAGACCCATCGTATTCGCTGTTTCCCTCGCTGATCCGGCGGCCGGCCCAGACAAGACCATCCCGATTGAGCACCATGATGCCGACGCAGGGGCGGTAGGGAAGGTCCTCTGCCCTGACGGGGTGTTTATCCTTCTTGCTCATGCACAAATCCGATCCTTCAGGGCTCGACGCTTTCGTTTGCGAGCGCCGATACGCCGACGATCTCGATGCCGCGCTGCGACGTTTTCTCGCTCCATTGCCTTATCGCATCGATGCTTTCATCGAAAGCAGAAGCGACGCCGATGGCCATACCCTTGCGGCTGGCAATCCGTTCCAGTTCGTCGAGCTTCTTCAGGATGGCATCCGACTGCAATTGCCCATCGAGCGTCACGTCGCCGAAAACATGGGGCATCTCGACGGTCTTCGCGATGATCTCGGTTTTGGATTGAGCAGATGTACCATCGTCGAGAAACAGAAGGCCGCGTTTTGAAATCTCGCGGAAGACCGGCTCCAGCGCGTTCGCATCGGCAAGATAGCGGCCGCCGAGATAATTCATGATCCCGGTGTAGTTGGTGATCTTGCCCATGGCTTCGTGCAATCTGCGCAGGTTTTCCTTGCCGGAATTCCTGGTCAGCAAAGTCCCGGGGCCGGGGTCGTTTGCCGGATAGTCGAAAGGTTCCAGCGGCACCTGGATCAGGATTTCATGGCCGTTGCGGCGCGCCTCCTGCATCCAGCGCTGGAGGCTGTTCCCACTTGCGGCGAAGGCAAGGGTCACGGTCGGCGGCAATTCCCTGATCGCCCGCTGCGTACCGGTCTGGCTGAGGCCGAGGCCGCTCACGACGATGGCCACCCGGGTGCCGCGCGCGCCGGACCAGGGGCGGGCATATTGATCCATTGGCCGCAAGCCGTCCGGACCGACGATCGGCAGCCTGCCATAGGGGCTATCCTCGAGCAGGGCTTCGTTGGGTTGCGCGGCCATGTGCGGGTCCTGACCTATCCGCTGGGCATCGATCAGAACCGGTCCGCCGCCGTCACGGGGCCGCGGCGTATATTTCGTGACGACCGATCCGTCATCCGTCAGTGTCCGTTCGACATTCGCGCCGGAATTGGGGTTGGAACGTGGCATGCCAACGGATTGCCGGGCGGCGGCGTCATGCTTGTCAATCCCGGAAGGTTGGCCTGCTGCGGGGGGCTGAGGCGTGACGGGGGTATCGGATGCGATCTGTCGGAGGGCCTCGTCGCCGCGCAACGCGTAGATCGAAAGGCCAAGCATGCTCGCGACGGTAAAACAGGCGAAAGCGATCGCGGGGGAAAACCTGGGTATCCGTCGGCGGGCAGACGGCCGGTTCTGTCCGAGCGGTGCATGGAGATCCGTGCCCAAGTTCAAGTCCGCGTCATGTCTGCAAATAAGAAGAACCGGCCAGCAAGACGTCTTTGCGACGCGTCATGCTGGCCGGCTCGGTTATGGGATTACTTCTTGACCGCAGCCGCGGCCTTGTTCGGGTTGGCCGGGAAGGAGGGGTCCGTCTTCACGCCATGCAGCAGGTCCAGCGCATAATTGAGCTGGATGTCGTCCTTGGCTTCCGGCGGCACATAGGCTACCGAGCCTGAACCTTCCTCGGTCTCGGCTGCTCCCTGGATGTGTCCGCGCAGGCTCGATTCGCCTTCTGCGCGGACCCTGCCCTGCAGTTCCGGCGGCAGCGGCTGCTCGACCTTGATGTCGGGCTGGATGCCGGTGCCCTGGATCGACTTGCCCGACGGCGTGTAATAGAGCGCCGTCGTCAGGCGCAGCGCGCCGGCATCGCCGAGCGGGATGATCGTCTGGACGGAACCCTTGCCGAAGGAGCGGGTGCCGACAACGGTGGCCCGCTTCAGATCCTGCAGCGCTCCGGCGACGATTTCCGAAGCGGAAGCCGAACCGCCGTTGACGAGCACGATCACCGGTTTGCCGTCGGTCAGATCGCCTGGGCCGGCATTGAAGCGGCGGGTCTCGTCGGCGTTGCGGCCACGGGTGGAAACCACCTCGCCGCGTTCCAGGAAGGCGTCGGAGACGTTGATCGCCTGGTCGAGAAGGCCGCCCGGGTTCAGGCGCAGGTCGAGGACATACCCCTTGAGCTTGTCGGCGGGCACGTCGGCCTTGATCTTCTTGATCGCCTTTTCGAGGTCGTCATAGGTTTTCTCCGTGAAGGAGATGACGCGCACATAGCCGACATCGCCACCTTCGACGCGGGACTTCACGGCGCGGACGGCAATGATGTCGCGCACGACGGTGATGTCGAGCGGCTTGTCGGCGCCCTGGCGGATGACGGTGAGCTTGATCGGCGTATTGACGGCACCGCGCATCTTCTCGACGGCTTCCTCGAGTTTCAGGCCGCGTACCGGCTGACCATCGATCTCGGAGATAAAATCGCCAGCAAGGATACCGGCCTTGGAAGCGGGCGTATCATCGATGGGCGCGATGACCTTGACGAGTTCGTTCTCCATCGTGACTTCGATGCCGAGGCCGCCGAATTCGCCGCGCGTCTGGGTGCGCATGTCCTCGGCATCCTTGGAATTCATGAAGCTCGAATGGGGGTCAAGCGAGCTCAACATGCCGTTGATGGCGTTTTCGACGAGCTTTTCCTCGTCCGGCGGCGTAACATACTGGGCACGAACGCGCTCGAACACGTCGCCGAAAATCGATAATTCCTTGTAGGTCGAAGGGCCGGCGGCCTGCGCCGGCACACCGGCCGAATAAATCACGCTCATCGCAGTCGCACCCATGAGTGCGCCAACGATGACAAGAGAAGCCCTACGAATCATTTCGTGCCCTTCCAGTTTCTTTCGCGGTCCACCACGGCTTGGAATCGACCGGGGTGCCGTCCTTTCGGAATTCAATGTAAAGCGTTGGACGATCTGTTTCCAGCGCCAATGCTGTTGCGCTTGCCACTCTTTTCTCACCCATCACGGCAATGGGCTCGCCGGCGAAAACGAACTTGCCCTGCCGCGCATTCACTTCGTCCATGCCGGTCAGAACGAGATGGTATCCATCTCCGGCATTCAGGATGATCATCTGCCCGTAACTCCGGAAGGAACCGGCGAAAACGACGAGGCCATCCGCGGGTGCCGTCACCACCGCGCCGGAATTCGAAGCGATGGTCATGCCCCGTGCCGTGTGCCCCGTGCCGTCGGCGTCGCCGAACCAACGCAATACGTCTCCGGCGACCGGAAGCTCCAGTTTCTGCTTGAGGCTCGAAAATGCATATGCGGGCGCAATGCGGTTTTTGTCGGGCACGCCGCTTTCGGCAAGCTGCTTTGCCCGCTCGCGTGCGGCCTCGGAAAGCATGCGCTGCCGCTCCTCTTCGGCGCGGGCCAGATCGATGGCCTCACGTACCGAGGCTATCTCGCCTTCCAGCGACTGAATGAGGCCATCGAGCGTGTTGGCGCGGTTGGCGAGCTCCTCGGAACGCCGCCGTTCGGCGTCGAGGTCGGCGGCATTGCGCTTGTTCAATTTTTCGTTTTCAGCCAGAAGCAAGTCCATGCGCCGGTCCTCTTCGAGGCTTGCGGCGATGGTTCCGGAGACATTCGTCTTTTCAGTCAGGGCGGCTGCCTGGAGGTCGGCGAGGGACTGGAGGTCGGCGACCAGCTTGTCCGCCTCGTGGCGCATGCCGGGAACGACGGCGCCAAGCAGAATGGCGCTGCGCACGGATGCAAGCGCATCGTCCGGCGTCACCAGCAGTGCCGGAGGAGGGTTGCGGCCCATGCGCTGGAGTGCCGCAAGCACCTCGGCCAGCACGGCGCGGCGGGTGCGCAGCGAAGCGCGGATTCCGTCTTCCCTGACCTTGAATTCGGCGATTTTCTTTTCGCTTTCCAGGATTTTTGCCTCAAGACCCTTGCGGCGCGTGGCGGCGTCGATCAGGGCTTGGCGGATATCGGCGCTGTTCTTCCGGACATCCGCGATATTCTTTTCGATTGCGGCGACCTTGTCGGCCGCAAGCTTCATGTTCTTGGCCAGGACTTCCAGCTCGCCGCGCGTCTCGTTGCGCCGGCGCTGCAGATCGGCGGTGGGATCGACCATGGGAGCCTGCTCGGCCTGCGGCGATGCGGGCAGGCTTGCGTCCTGCGCACGGGCCGAAATGGAGGGTTCGAGAGGAGGTATCAGGGCAAGCCCGAAACCCGCTGCCAGAAGCAGCGCGTGCCGGCACGATGTCATCCCTGTCACCTTCATTCCCGCTCCGATACCTGGCTGGATCGAGAAAGCGTAAGCTGATTTGCCCGATGAGGCCAGAAACAACATCGTGTTTGAAGGTAAACGATCTTTTAAATCCTGTGATAAGGATGGCCGGAAAGAATGGTGACCGCACGATAAAGCTGCTCGGCGATCAGGATGCGCACGAGCTGGTGCGGCCATGTCATGGAGCCGAGATTGAGCACGATATCGGCGCGGGCGCGCAATTCCGGATCGAGCCCGTCGGCGCCGCCGATCGCCAGCATCAGGTCACGCTTGCCGTTGTCACGGTAACGGCCGATGAGGTCGGCGAAAGCTTCGCTGTCCAGCGCCTTGCCGCGTTCGTCGAGAAGGATGAGGATTGCTCCCTCGGGCAGCGTTTTTTCAAGCGCGCCGGCCTCTTCGCGTTTGCGTGTCTCGGCGTTGCCCGCACGGCTCTCCTGGATTTCGGCGAGTCTGGACAATTCCAGTCCCACCGCCGGGCCAGCCTTGGCGAAGCGGTCAAGATAACGGGACGCAAGCTCCTTTTCCGGCCCGGCTTTCAACCGTCCCACGGCAAAAAGAGTTATCCGCATGTCCTGATCCGTTGATTTTGGCGATCAAAATCCCTTTTGGGCAGCGAGCGTAAACCCGGCCCCTGGATTTCGAACCTTGCCAGACGGTTCAGGACGCACCCGAACCCGTCAGTGCAGCAGTGTACCTTCCTCGATATCCGGAGCGGCCCACATCTTTTCGATGTTGTAGAACGCACGGATTTCCGGGCGGAACACATGGATGATGATGTCGCCGGTGTCAATCAGCACCCAGTCTCCGGCTTCCTGCCCCTCGACGCGGGCCGTTCCGAGGCCTTCGTCCTTCAGGTCGGAAATCAGATGGTCGCAGATGGCCTGGACATGCCGGTTCGACCGTCCGGAGACAACGACCATGTAGTCTCCAAGCGCTGATTTTCCGGTGATGTTGATGGTGACGATATCTTCGGCTTTGGAGTCCTCGAGGCTTGCGAGGACCAGTTCGAGAGCGCGGGCGGCGGCATCGGCGCCACCTTCCAGGCTCTGCGGGAGGACGGGGACCGTCTTTCCCTTGGCGTGTACTGTTGTCAGGGTCTGTCCTTTCTTCCAGGTAACAGCAACATGCACTTTCAGCGAATCCGACAAAGACTCGGTCGCTTCAAGAAAGGTGGCATTGAATGGTTAATCTTTCAAGGGAGAGGTTGAAAAGGTGATGAAGGAGCGTAAAAACTTCATGATCCCGTCATTTTGAGGAGGATTGCCTGTTTTCCGGCGGGGTTTTCCGGCCATTGACGGCGCGGATAGCCGTGGAGCTCAGCGCCGAGCGGGGACCGTGGATGAAGGTCCATGCGGGCGCCCGATGTTTCCACAACGAGCCTGCATCGTCCTCATCGACGCGCGCGTAGTCGAAGGTCCTGGCCATTTTCGAAGAGAGAAAGGACAGCGTCGACCCCGGCCGGTCGATGACGGCGATCGGAAAGGTCTGCGCGATCTCCTGCCATTTCTGCCAGAGATGAAAGGTTTTCAGGCTGTCGGCGCCCATGACCCAGACGAAATGCACATGAGGGTTCCTTGCCTTGACGAAAGCCAGCGTGTCGGCGGTGTATGAACCGCCGAGTGTCTTCTCGAATGCCGTGATCTTGATGCGCGGATCGTGGATCAGCCTTTTGCTCATTGCGAGCCGGTCGGGCAGGGAGGCAAGCTCCTTGCGGCTTTTCAAGGGATTGCCGGGGGTCACCATCCACCAGAGCTGATCGAGTCCCAGGCGCCGAAGCGCGATTTCGGCGACCAGTAGATGTCCCTCATGCGGCGGGTTGAACGAGCCGCCGAACAAACCGACGGCCATGCCGCGCTCCACATGCGGCATGGCGAGATAGCGTTGATCGACGGTTTCCTCGTGCACGTCGGACCAGGCTCTAGGGGCGGGTCTGGCCGGTGCCGCGCACCCGGTATTTGAAGGATGTCAGCTGTTCGACGCCGACGGGACCGCGCGCATGCATCTTGCCGGTCGAGATGCCGATCTCGCCTCCCATGCCGAATTCCCCGCCGTCGGCGAACTGCGTCGACGCATTGTGCAGCAGGATCGCCGAATCGATCTCGTTGAAAAAGCGCGCCACGACCTGCGGGTCCTCGGCAATGACCGCTTCGGTATGGTTCGACGAATAGGTGTTGATATGGCGGATCGCTCCGGAAATACCGTCGACGATTGCGACCGAAATGACCGCATCGAGATATTCCGTGCGCCAATCCTCCTCCGTCGCCGGTTTGAATCCCGGAAAGACCTTCAGCACCGCGGCGGAGGCGCGGATTTCGCATCCGGCTTCCGTCAGCGCTTCGAGGATCGGCATCAGGTGCGTGCCGATCGCGGCGCTGTCGACAAGCAGCGTTTCGGCCGCGCCGCAGACGCCGGTGCGGCGCATCTTGGCGTTGACGACGATCTTCCTGGCCATTTCGAGATCGGCGGAGGCATCCACATAGATATGGCAGAGGCCTTCGAGATGGGCGAAGACCGGGACACGCGCCTCGCTCTGCACGCGGGCGACGAGGCTCTTGCCGCCGCGCGGCACGATGACGTCGATCGCACCGTCGAGGCCCGACAGCATGGCGCCGACAGCGGCGCGGTCGGTGGTGGGTACGATCTGGATAGCATGCTCTGGAAGGCCCGCGGCCTTCAATCCGGCGACGAGACAATCATGGATCGCCTGCGATGAATGGGCGGAATCGGAGCCGCCGCGCAGGATCACCGCATTGCCGGCCTTGAGGCAGAGCGCGCCGGCATCCGCCGTCACGTTCGGCCGGCTCTCATAGATCACGCCGATGACGCCAAGCGGTGTGCGGACACGCTCGATCTTCAGGCCGTTCGGACGATCCCAGGCGGCGATGACCTCGCCGACCGGGTCCTTGAATTCAGCGATTTCGCGCAGGGCGCCGGCCATTCCGGCAATGCCCTTTTCGGTCAGCGTCAGACGGTCGATGAAGGACGGCAGCAGGTCCTTGCCCTCGACGTTTTTCAGGTCGGCGGCATTGGCGGCAAGGATCTTGTCCCTGGCAGCCAGAATGGCATCTGCCATGGCATTCAGCGCCCTGTTCTTCGCTTCGGTGGACGCGGTCGCCAGTTCCCGGGCCGCGGCTTTGGCGTTGCGGCCGATTTCGTCCATGATGGCGGCGACATTACCCGCCTTTCCGCTCCGATCCCCGGCAACCTTGTCAAGCATGGTCGGCATCCTCCTTGCGATTCTCTTTTCTTGGCCTGCGCCGTGCAGTATCGGTCATCACGAGGTCGTCGCGATGGACCATCGCGGCGCGGCCCGCATAACCGAGGATCGCTTCGATTTCGCCGGACTTGCGGCCGGTGATCTGCCGGGCCTCTTCGGCATCGTAGCTCACCAGGCCGCGGGCGATCTCGCGTCCGCTCATGCCGATGATCGCGACCGTGTCGCCGCGGTGGAAATGGCCTTCGATGCGCCGCACGCCCGCAGGCAAAAGGCTCTTGCCCGTTCCAAGCGCATTTTCGGCCCCCTCGTCGACAAGAAGTTCGCCGGCCGGCTGCAATTGTCCCGCGATCCAGGTCTTTCGCGCCGTCACGGGCGTGCCGGAGGGCGCGAACCAGGAGGAGCGCGTGCCCTGCTCGATGGCGCGCAGGGGATGCTCGGTCTTTCCCGAGGCGATGATCATGGCGCAGCCCGCGCCGGTGGCGATCTTGCCGGCATCGATCTTGGTGCGCATGCCGCCGCGCGAAAGCTCCGAAGCGGCGCCGCCGGCCATGGCTTCGATCTCCGGGGTAATCGCCGGTATGATATCCAGAAACCGCGCGTCCGGGTCGAGATGCGGAGGCGCGGTGTAAAGCCCGTCGATATCCGAAAGCAGCACGAGCAGGTCGGCACTGGTCATCGTCGCGACGCGCGCCGCCAGCCGGTCATTGTCGCCGTAGCGGATCTCGGTCGTCGCAACCGTGTCGTTCTCGTTGATGATCGGCACGGCGCCGATCTTCAGAAGCTGGTTGATGGTGGCGCGGGCGTTCAGGTAACGGCGGCGCTCCTCGGTGTCGCCAAGCGTCAGCAGAATCTGGCCTGCCACGATTCCATCACGCGAAAGGCTTTCCGACCAGGCACGGGCAAGCGCAATCTGGCCGACGGCCGCTGCCGCCTGGCTTTCCTCCAGCTTTAATGCGCCGGCAGGAAGGTCGAGCACGGTACGGCCCATGGCGATCGCGCCGGAGGAAACCACCAGCACGTCGATGCCTCCAGCCTTGAGCGCAGCGATATCGGCGCAGATGGCATCGAGCCACTGGGACCTCAGGCCTGTCTTCCGATCGACGAGCAGGGCCGAGCCGATCTTGATGACGATGCGTCGGTGGCTTGCGAGCGGCTTGCGGCCGGCCGTCATTCTCCATCCTCCTCATCGAAATCCTGTATGGGCATCGAACGATCGGGAAGCGCCGTCTCTTCGCCTTCGCTCGCTTCGACAATGACATCGCGCAGGGCGCGCAGAACCTCGGTCATGCCCTTGCCAGTAACGGCCGAGATCAGGAACGGCGTCTGGCCGCAGGCTTTTTCCAGTTCCTTCGCCTTTTTCTTCAGCTCCTTTTCGTCGAGCACGTCGATCTGCGACAGCGCGACGATCTCGCTTTTGTCGGTCAGGCCTCCGCCATAGGCTTCCAGCTCGGTCTTCACCGTCCTGTAAGCCTTGCCCACCTTCTCCTCGACGGCGGAGACGAGATGGAGCAGCACGCGGGTGCGCTCCACATGGCCCAGAAACCGGTCGCCGATGCCGATGCCTTCATGGGCGCCTTCGATCAGGCCGGGAATGTCCGCAAGCACGAATTCACGGCCGTCGATGGTGGCGACGCCGAGATTGGGGTGCAGCGTCGTGAACGGATAGTTGGCGATCTTCGGCCGCGCGCGCGTGACACTGGCGAGGAAGGTCGATTTGCCGGCATTCGGCAGACCGACGAGGCCGGCATCCGCAATCAGCTTGAGGCGCAGCCATATGGTCTTTTCCTCGCCTTCGAGGCCTGGATTGGCCCAGTTGGGCGCCTGGTTGGTGGAGCTCTTGAAATGCGTATTGCCGAAGCCGCCATTGCCGCCCTTGGCAAGCCTGAACTTCTGGCCTTCCTTGGTGAGGTCCACGATCAGGGTTTCGCCATCCTCCTCGAAGATCTGGGTTCCGACCGGGACTTTCAGCGTCACGTCGTCGCCATTGGCGCCGGTCCGGTTCCGGCCCATGCCGTGCGTGCCGACCTTGGCCTTGAAATGCTGCTGGTAGCGGAAGTCGATCAGCGTGTTGAGGCCGTTGACGGCCTCAACCCAGACGTCGCCTCCGCGCCCGCCGTCTCCGCCGTCCGGTCCACCGAATTCGATGAACTTTTCCCGCCGGAACGAGACCGCGCCCGCGCCGCCGTCGCCGGAGCGTATGTAGACTTTTGCCTCGTCGAGAAATTTCATCTTACTGCCGTCAGTCCTGTGTTAGTCGGGGCGCCTTGTTTACATATCAGGCGGCCAGTGGGTTTCGATATCGCCGGTTGGGGCAGAGGTCAAAGATAATCATGAAGTTCGTCAGCTATAACATTCAATACGGGATCGGCATGGACGGCCGGTTCGATCCCGAGCGTATCGCCGCCAGCATCGACGGCGCGGACGTCATCGCACTGCAGGAAGTGACGCGCGGTTTTCCCAAGAACGATTACGTGGATCTCGTTGCGCGTTTCGCCGATCTCTTCCCCGCGCATTTCCATGTCTATGCCGCACCCTGCGATCTTCTGCTCGATGTATCGGTCGAGAACGGTCACCGTGTCGAGCGCCGTTTCCAGTTCGGCAACATGATCCTGTCTCGCTGGCCGATCCTGGCTACCCGCCATCTCCTGCTGCCGCGCAGCCGCACGGTCGAGAAGCTCAACCTGCAGCGCGGCGCACTGGAGGCCGTCATCGTCGCGCCGGGTGGGCCGCTGCGTGTCTATTCCGTCCATCTGGATCACGTCTCGCCTGACGAGCGGTTCGGCCAGATCCGCTATCTGAAGGAACGGGTGCTGAATTTCGTCGCCGAGGGTGGTGCGCTGACCGGCGCTGCGGAAGAGGGATTTCCCGACCCGCCGCTGCCGGAAGACTTCGTCGCGATGGGGGACTTCAACATGGAGCCGGAATCGACCGAATATATCGCCATGATCGGCCAGCGGGATCGCTACTATGGCCGCGTCCTGCGCGCCAACGAGCCCGTCGACGTGCTGGAGCGCCTCGGCGCGCTGACGCCGGAAAGCTATACTTGGGCGAAGCCACCGGGAGACGGGCCAATGAAGATGCATCTCGATCATTGTTTCGTGAATTCCGGCCTTGCGCCGCGACTGAGAAGCGCCTGGGTGGATAACGGGGCGCTGGGGTCCGACCACTTCCCGCTTTGGGTCGAGATCGATTGAGAAGAGGCCGGCGGAGTTGCCTCCGCCGGGTATTTCATCCGTGCGTCACGGTCGGGCCGGCCGCCGGAAGTCCTCGGGCAACAGCATGGTTTCGATATGCGGCACCATCCTGTTGCGCGACATGCTGAAGATCTGGTTCGCATCGATGATGCGGAAACCGAGCTTCTTCTGGACATTCAGCGAGGCCAGGTTGTCGGCGAAGGCCCCGGAAAACACCTGTGTTTCCGGCATGCGCCGGAAGAAGCGTTCCAGCGTTCCGGCCACGGCTTCCGTCATATAGCCGCGATCCCAGTAGATCCGGTTCAGCCAGTAGCCGAGACGCCACTGGCCGTTCCTCGGCTCCAGCCCGACGACGCCGATATGGATATCGTCGCCGGTGGTGATAGCCAGGGTCCAGTCCGGCAGCAGGCCGGATGCGTGCGGCACGAGCCAGTCGAACGCATCCTGCCGGTCGTAGGGCTGGGGCACGCGCGACAGCATGCGGCTTACCTTGAAGTCGCCAAGCGATTCGGCGATCGCCGAAGCGTCGCCGATCCGGTGCGGGCGCAGCATCAAGCGCTCGGTCGTGATGACCGGGCAGGGCCCGGGCGTGGTTGCGAGCGAGTTCGTCTTCTGGAGGACGGCGGCGTTCATCGCATTTCTCCCCAGCTTCTAAGCGACATCCAGGTCTTGCGGTCCAGCCGGAACCACTCGACCGCGACCATTCCGCCGAGCGCCATGCAATCGATCATGCCAGAGCCCTGGAACTGGAAGCCGCATTTCTGGATCACCCGCTTCGACGGGATGTTAGTTACCCGGCAACGCGCATCGATGTAGTCGACGTGATTGCGTGTCCGGAACGCCATGTCGATCAGCACATGTGCGGCCTCGGTCGCGTAACCCCGGTTCCAGTGGGGTTCGCCCAGCCAGTAACCGATCTCCAGCGTTCGCTCGTCCTGATGGGGTTCCAGCGCGCAACAACCGAGGAAAGCGCCGTTGTCACCTCGCGTGATGGCATAGACGCACTTGCCGATCTCGCCGATTTTCGCACGTCGTACGAAATCGGCTGCGTCTTTTGCCGTGTAGGGATGCGGCATACGCGACACCATGGTCGCGACATTCGCATTGTTGGCGAGATGGGCAAGGGCGTCGATGTCTTCTTCATGGGGGGCGCGGAGAACCAGTCTCTGCGACAGTAAGACAGGGCAATCGCTTCTCGACCGATCGGGCCGCAACCGTTCCTCTGGCGGCCGGGATTGGCTCGCCCTCAGTAATTCGCCTTGCATGGTCAGTCTCCTCTCTGAGGTTAAAGAAAAAGGGGAGGTGGGTGGCGTCCCATCTCCCCTTTTCTTCTGACTGAACCTTGCGCTTCAGCCGGGTCGATGAGACGCCGGCTGTTTTAGAGCGCTACCGGCTTATTCCGCTGCTTCCGCTTTCGGCATTACGGACACGTATACTCGGCCGTTCGCCTTCGTGCGGAAGGACACGTTACCGGCGGCGAGTGCGAAGATCGTGTGGTCCTTGCCGAGGCCAACGTTCTGGCCCGGATGCCACTGCGTGCCGCGCTGACGCACGATAATGTTGCCCGGAACGACGGTTTCGCCGCCGAACTTCTTCACGCCAAGGCGCTTGGACTCGGAATCGCGACCGTTACGCGACGAACCGCCAGCTTTCTTATGTGCCATTGGTGTTCTCCTTTACCCTTCGAAACCCTGATTAGCCGAGAATGTCCGTGATGCGGACAACCGTGTGATGCTGGCGATGGCCGCGAATCCGCTTGGAATTCTGACGACGGCGCTTCTTGAAGGAAAGAACCTTCTTGCCACGGTTATGCTCGACCACTTCGGCCTTGACCGTCGCACCCTTGACGAACGGGGCGCCGATCTTGGCATCGGCGCCTTCGCCGACGACCAGGACTTCGTTGAATTCGATGACTGCACCAGCATCGGCTTCCAGCTTTTCGATGGTAAGCACGTCGTTGGCTGCCACGCGGTACTGCTTACCGCCGGTCTTGATGACTGCGAACATTTTTTATCCTTTCATGTTCGTTCCGGCTCTATCCCCGGAAGGATGGCCGTCTTTTTGTCAGTCGGGCTCTGGCAGGGTTACGAAAGAGGGGGGCTTCTGAAACTTGTCTGCCGGTGAAATCTGCGCGAAGGCTGCAAGCCTCCTCACAAACAAAGAGGCATGGAATGCTTTTCCACGCCTAACCGCGTGCGGAGATACGCGAGAGACAAAAAACTGTCAAGACAAAAGGATATAAAGTCTTGATATTCGCCCCTTGCCAGCCCCACCTTTCGCCGCTATGAGAACGCCGCGCTCAACTGCGCCGACCAGGAACCGGAGAGGTGGCTGAGTGGTCGAAAGCACCGCACTCGAAATGCGGCATACGGGCAACCGTATCGTGGGTTCGAATCCCACCCTCTCCGCCATATCTGCTTGATTTTATTGATGAATTTTCGTATTTCTGGGCGTGACCCCACCACCAACCCCACCCCGAAACGTGTATAAAGGTGGACATCTATGGGCGCGCTTTGACGCGCCTCACGTATCCAGCATGTCCCAATCGTCGCCGAGCACCCATCGGAGCGCGGATAGTTTCCCGTTGAGCATGCCCCATTCGAAGTCGTCCCATGGGCCAAGGTTCTCAACGCCGACTTCGTCTTCGGTGCGCTTGGCGGCCGCCAAGGCGCTTGCCCACACGCCCTCTAGGGTCTGATCGTTCCGATACGGGTTCCGGGAATATTGAGCCTCCGGCACAACGAAGTGCGTACCGTTCTCGATTTCCGTTCGCAGGTTCCAATGCCGATTGTACCAAACTTGCCGGAAAAGCAGATGCTCAGCCTCCATGATTTCGGACAGCCGCCGGGGCTCGACGGCGAAGTTGAGTTCAAAATCGTGCTCATCCACCAATTCGGGATCAAGGTCTTTCAGGCAATCGACCAACGAGGTCCAGTACGATGAGCGACCTTCCGGAAATAGTGGCGCCAAGTCCGGATGGGGAAGCCGGCGGTCGCCGTCTGGCGCGCTGAAGTCCTTGACGTTGTGGCTGACAAATGCGGCGGCGTCATCGGCACCAAGAGACGCGAGCACGTCCGCGAAGGTCTCGATCAGAATGGCGTCACCGACGCTGTTCTTTGTGCGATGGTACGGCGCGTATCCGGCCAGGGCGCGGTCGGTGACCCGCATTTTGATGGCATCGGTCGTTGGGATAACGGGTGCCGATGTGATGAGCGCGGTCACGCGGCCGAAGGACGGGGTGACTACATCACCCGTCACCGCAATCTTGTGGTCCAACTCTTCTAGAGCTTTCAGCGCCCCGCCCTTTTCCGCTTCGTCCGCCAGCCTCCGGATCGCATCCCGCACAAGCCGGAAATGCGTTCGAAGACCTTTCCGTGTCTCTTCCGCGACTTGATCTTTTCGCCGCTCAAATTCGTCCAGCACGATTTGCGGCATGGCAAGGATGACTTCCCCGGCCTTAATCAGGTCCTCAAGCGCGGATATCACCGGCTCCGCCCGGTGGTCGCGGGCGAGGTCCAACCAAACTGAAGTATCAACCACCAACTTCAGCACGCGCCGGGCTTTCTGTTGAGGATGCGCCGCAACGCCTCTATCCCGGCGATGAGTCGCGGGTCCTCACCGCCGTCGAATGTCTTTTCGATGAGCGCCAGGACAGCCAAACCGTCGCCTTCGCCAGCGGCACGAAGGAACGCGATGTCTTTGGCGACATCCTCTTGCGCCGCCCGGTCTTCCGCCGCGAGGCTGTCTTTTGTGACTTTCATGTTTCCCTCAAGGATCAATGGATTTGCAAGGTGCAATGATCCTTTGGGAGCCGTTTGCAATTTGTCAACGGTGGGGAGGTGCAGGACCCCGAAGGGGCCGCCCGGTCATGGGTAGCAACTCGGCTTCCGGCACACCTTCGCCGCCCAGAACTCGCAAGGCATCATGAATTCACCCTGCCCCATCCCCCACACATGCCAGGTCGCTCGACCTTGCCGATGAGCACGGTGCGAAGACACGGAAATTGGTGACGGCAACCATTTGCGGCGCATGTTTCTCCGATCGTTCAAAGGAGAAACGAAATGGACATTCCTATCCTTGAGATTGGCTACGTCGGCGCCGAAGGTCGCGTCGGCTATCACTTCGTCGCTTGGACTTCACCGGAGTGGAGGTGCATTCTGGAGCGTTTTCGGACCGCAGCGGAAGCTACGGAATATACGGCTTCGTTCTATTCGGCGCTAGGCTACCCGCAACTGTATCGCGGTGTACCCTGATAATGGCACCGTGCATGCCAATGGCATCCGGGCTAGCCATCGAGAGGCCCCCGGCGCGCGCCTCGTGTGATCCGCGCGCCGGGCCTCATGCCGTAAGGCGATACGGCGCGCGTGAATTGCAATTTGCTAAATGAACGATTGCTGAACAATCAGCAGTTTGTGTGTCACGACACCGCTCCGCGCATGCCAAGCCGCTGCAGCCAGCCCATGAGGATCGGCCTTCCGGTTGCTTCGTGGGTAATACCTATCGGGCGATCATGCCAGACCGCGAGATTCTGCCTGACAGCACGCGCGGCCGTGATCTGGTTTTGCACTTCGAAGACACGTCCTGGCACTACGATGTGGGCGGCCTCGCCGCTGTCACCGATGATGACCGTTTGCATCTCGTCCTCTTCGTCGTCCGGCATCCTCGCCATAGGCGGGAGGTCAAGTTCGGACGCCGGGCCAATCGCGCCACGGTGCCACGGCCGACCGGTGTACGGGTTCACGTCGGTCATGGGCATAACCACTGCGATGAGGACGCCGGCTTTGGCGCGCTCTATCGCCGCTTCTACTTGCGAGACCTCGCCGCTCACGAGAAGATCAATCGCAACGGTCCCGCCGCCTTGAACAGACGTTTCGAGAGCCACCCACGCAAGCGGGCCGCCGTTTTCGTCTTTCGCCGGATGAACGGCTATCACCTTCGGAGAAACAAGTGGTAGATGCATCGTGAACTCAATCGCTAAGACTGTCTTTGACTGCGGCGGCATTCCGCCGTCCAGCGGCCTCGACCTCGCGCCGGGCAAGCACCGCCACCGCGTTTGCGTCGAGGCCCGGAGGAGCATTGATCGTTACGCTCACAGGTGAGTTGACCGTGATGTTCTGCGGCTCATGTGCGATGAGCGGTCCCGGAAAATTCAGCGATCCGGCTTCGATGCTGCCCGCCTTCATCGATTGCACATCGCCCGACGCAGCAGGTGCTGCTGGCGGTGTTGCCGTTGGCACCGAGATACGGCGGACACCGAAGCCGAGATCGTCCTTAGCCTTGCCCGGTTCGGTTTCTGTGGTGCCGCCTAGACCGAACCGCCGCGCGCCGATTGCGCGATCAAGTTGAAGCTGTGCCGCCACGTTCGGCATCGCCGGCACCGTTATGGAGGGGGCCGCCGGTGTCATCGAAGAGAAATCGGGAAGCGAGTTTTTGAGGCCTTGCCAAAGTTCGCCGGGAGTAATGCCGGTGTCCTTTGCCTCCAACCCCATCTTGTCGCGAAGCCAGTTGTCGATGGGCGTGGTCAAGCCGCCCAAGTTGCCCTTTGGATCAACGACCTGTAGCGCCTCCATCGCCGCCGCAGCGACTCCGGCGATGATGGCGACGCGGGCTGCCAGTGCGAATGCCGCGCCATAGGCTCGGCCCGCCGTTGTGCCCGCTGCACCAACCTTCGCCGCCAATCCCTTGCCGGCGAAGGTGGCGATGGCGTCGCCAATTCCAAACAGCGCCTTCACGGAGAAGCCGAGAATTGCAGCGCCGAGTTTGAGGAACGCTCCCGCCAACATCGTGACGGCGAGGATGGCAGGCGCCAACGCCCACAAGCCGACTACCGCCAATGCGGCCTTCGCGGGACCACCCAAAAAATCGATGAATGGTTTGATCGCGCCGTACGCGCTGGTAACCGAATTCGCGAACTCATCGATTCGCTTCCTGATATCCGACGTCGGATTCTGCAAGTCCCTGATGAATCCGGTGAGGTTTTGAATCCATTCGTCAATAGTTGAATTGATGATCTTTTGGTTCGCATCATACCACCCGGCGAGTTTATCAACGATGCGAGCGACGACGGGGATCAACTTGGCACCGATGCGAAGCTTGAGACCGTCCAACCGGGCACCAAGAGAATCCATGGAGTCGCCGAGCCCGTCCGCCGCGTCGATGGCATCGGCGCCCATGACGAAACCAAGGCGACGTGCTTCCTCGCGGGTTTTGCGGATGTCGTCTGCGCTCTGACCGAAGATTTTTCCAAGCTCTACGCCAGATTTTCCGAACAACTTGAAGGCGATTTGATTTCGCTTGATCGGGTCCTGAATCGATGTGAGCCGCCCGGCCACATCATCAAGAATGTCATCGACCGACCGCATCTGCCCCTTGGCACCTTTGACGCGGACGCCGAGGGCCTTGAAGGCGACGGCAAGCTGCTTGTTTCCCTTGGTCGCCTCGACCGCGTTGACGCCGAGCTTTCCTATGGCGCCATCGAAGACGGACGATTCGACGCCGGCTTGCTTCGCCACCCATCTCCATTCTTGCAACGCCTCGACGCCAATGCCGAGCTTGCGGGCGGTATCGCCGATTTCGGAGCCTACATCCGACGCGTTTTTCACGAGGCCCCAGAGTCCAGCCGCCGCCGCACCTGCCGAAACACCGACCAGTCCGGCAGCCCCGGCGATGCGGGTGGCCGATGCGGCGACGCCGGTCGCGAGACCTCGAAAAGCGTTACCGACGTTGGCGATTTGCCGGGTGACTTTATCGAAACCGATACGCTGAGAAAGAGCACTGAGACGCGCGGAGATGCGTTTGACCACGCCGGAGATGCGGTCGACTGCCGTAAGAACTACTTGAGCTTCAGCCTGTTTCGCCATCACGCCGCCCCCTGCTTCTTCGCATCAAGGAAGGCGATTACGTCGGCCTCATACCAGCGGCGTCGCGAACGCCCCTTGCCGACTCGGAGCGGTGTAGGAAAGCGGCCCTCAGAAATCCAGCGGTGCAAGGTCCGGGGCGTAATCTTGAATTCCGAAACAATATCTTCGGAAGTGAGAAGCTTCGGCATGACAATCTCCATGTAAATTGAGCATCGCATGTCCGATAATGTCCGGAAATTACATAAACTGCGAAGTATTCATCACGCGTATTCTTATTTGAGCTTTCGCCGCATGATGACATCGAAGCCGAGCGCATCAGCAACGAAGACAAGCTTGCCGATGGTGGGGTCGCGGTATCGGCGAAGCCAGCTATAAAAGCTGGACATCGAAACACCGGACCGCTCCCGCAATTCCGTGGTGAACATCCCGCTTTCCTCGCGCGCCTTGTTCAGCGCTTGCATCACCTCTGCCGTCCGCGAAAGATCAAAACAAACGGCGGGGTTGTCCTTCTTCCGCAACAGCGTTTCAAACCCAAGCGTTTGCGCTACCGCCACAAAGCAACTGAGGTGCGCGCTTCGGTGCCCGTTCAGCCATGCGTGGCCGGCATTAAAACTAACACCTGATCTGTCCTCTAGTTCGTAGACGCGCAAACCGGAAGCGCGCCGCGCTTCATATAAGGCCTCCATGGCGGCCGGAAGGTCGCGCAGGTCCCATTCCTCGGACAGTTCGGCGGCGGCTTCCTCGACATCATCATCGTCAACGGCAAGGGCGGCAAGGCCGATGCGGTAGAGATCGTCATAGCGGGGCGCCAATTGCGTCATCAATTCTCCTCCTCGTCCAGTATTGACGGCAGCTTCGACAACTCACGCGCGGCGGCAAGGTTTGACTTCCCGCTGACGACGATCTCGTGCAGGGCTTTGCGAAGATGCGTTTCCATGGCGGCAGCGAGACGCGGGAAATCGGCCTCCGCCTCCGCCGCGATATCGGCGCCGTACCGCGCCGGGATCAAAAGGGCCTGATCGCGAAAATATCGCATAGTCGAGCGGATCGCGGCGGAAGCTTCGGCGCGTGGCATAAGCTCGCCCCGCTGCACCTGTAACGCCATTTCGGCCTTCTCGGCTTTGGCGATGATGAGCCTCGTCCTGGCCGCAGTGAGATCGGCGGCATCACCTCCACCGCCGCCGCCCTCCACAGAGCCAACCGGTCGACCGGGGCCGCTGCGGATGTTTTTGCGAATCCAGGCGAGGGCTAGATCAACCGGAACCTGACCATCTGGCGCAACGGGCAACCCCTGCTTCACGAGGTTCGAGACATAGCCAGGAGAGACGTTCAATCGCCGCGCAAATGCGGCTTTGGTTTCGATCAATGCTTCGCTCATTCGGGCTGATCCCTGTTCACATTTTCAATTGATTTCGAAGGGTCAGACGCTACGGACGCGCCGCGCCTCGTCCGTCCCCGCAGGCCCCGGCGCCCGACCAAGGACCCGTAAAAGTTGTCGCAACTTTCTTTTGGTTGCGCCGCCGACCCGAAGGGCATGAGCCGGCGGCGCGGGGTGGGCCAGGGTCGCCCACCGAACTCATTCATTCTTCCTGCCCCGCGCGAATGGCATCTCGCCACGACGCTTTCACCCGCTCGGCTTTCTTCTGGTCTGGAGCGGACTGCTCACCTGCTACCGGCTCGTCACCATGGAGAGCCCTCCGCCATGCTTCCTTGCGATCGATGCCATCGCCATGTGCAGTCTTGGTGTTCTTACCCGCCTTTGCCGCTCGCGAGGCTCGCGCGACGGCGGCTCGGAATTCGGAAGGCGTCATCTTGTCATCCATTACGTCGTCCTTCCCGGTCGCAGATGAATTTCTCAATTGCATCAATGGGCGTGCCGTCAGCGATCATCTTCCAGATCTCGGCACCGATGCCTATGCGTGTGATGCGCCGCGCCAATGCAATCAATTCGTGCCAATCATCTACGGTCATAACGTCCAGCCGCTTGTCAGGGTTGTTCATCGTTGCTCCTTTCATCGCGCCAGGGGGCCGACGTCGGGCGCCAGCGCGGAATACTCGCGTGGTAAGGGATTGGGGCTGTCGACACGCCCGCGTGCGCGGCGACGCTTGCGAGGCTTCCTCTTGGCCGGCGCGACTTCAAGAACGCGGGCGCGAACTGCATCGGCGGAGAGACCTGATATGATGACCTCCGCGATATCGATGTCGACGCCGATGCGGGATGCCTGACGGGTGACTTCAAGCAGGTCCACGACCCGCACCCTGTCCCGCTGCAGCGCTTCGGCAACGTCGCCGGCAATCGATGCCTCATGGGCGCGGACGGCTGCGCGGCGGGCTTCGGGCGGTAGGTCAAGTTTGAGGATGTCACCGGCCATTGATGAATTCCTCCATGCCTGGGGCACCTTCAAAGCCCTGTGGGATTAAGCGGCTGCGTGCAGCACGCTCCTGGCGTTGTGCGAGCGTTGGGCCACACAGTGCGCGTGAGGGGTTGCGGGTGCGTCGCTTGCGTGGGGCCGCTGGCGTCTTCGGCCGGCAAAGATGGAGCCGGACGCCATGGGCGATGCCCGCCAGGGCGATAGCGAGAAGAGCGGCTTCACCGAACATGGACGGCCTCCGAGTTGATTTGCGCCAAGGCGATTACTGCGAGCGTTTGCGCGCGAATGGCTTTCGCGAGTAGATGACGAATGATGACGGGGCCGACCGGATGATGCCGAGCGTGCTGCAGCCCCTTCGTCTCAACATGCGCCAACCGGACGGCGCGCATCGCGCGGGCATGCGCTCCGATTGCTGAGGGCGAAGCGGCGGACGTCGGCATGTCAAAGCTCCTCGTCGGGCATAAGCAACACGCTTGGGTCAGCAAACTCGCTTCTCGGCACCGGGACGCCAACGGACTCGCTCTCGCGGGCGAACCGCTCGCGAATCCGTTCGAGCTTGTCGATTTCCGCAGTTAGGCGCTTGGTCTCGCGGTCGCGCTCTTCTTCGCTCATGGGCACGCCAGGAGCGCCGGCAATGGCAGCTTCAACAAGCTTGTCGCGTACGGCGCCGGCTCCGACGATGGCGATGAACGTCGCGAAACCGGTGCGCGGGCTGTTGAAGGCGCTTTCGATGTGGTTCGTTTGCGCTGGTGCAAAATCTGCCAAGGCGAACACGGCGGGAACCATATCCTGCCGGCCTTGGGCTTCGGCATGAGCAAGGAACCGGTCAACACGCTCTTCGATGACGGCACGCGGCACCGGTGCGCGGCGAACTTCGGCGAGTCTGTTCTGTGCCGTTATCAGTTCGAGTTCGACGGCGTCGATATCGGCGCGAAGTTCGGCTTCAAGGCGGGCCTTTTCGCTGAACAGCGAGCCGAGCCGGTCGAGGATATTCTTTGGTTTCGTGGCCATGGGTCAGTTCCCCTCTCTCAGGTCTGCAGGCAGTTGGCCGTGCTGGCGCGCATAGTCCGTTACCAGCGACCTGATGCGGCTGGCGTGCTCCCAAGCCAGCGCGAGTCTCTCTCTTTCAGCTTCGGCGATGGCGAGCCGCTGTTCCGCGACCTTCACACCGGCAACGACGGCGAATTCGTTTCGAGCCGTCATGTACTCGTCACGAGCGGCAGCGAACGCTTCGTGGCTGCGATAGTCCCCGCGCTTTGGCTCGACCGGCTCTGTTTGCTGAATCGCGCGCCGCGTGCCTTGAGGGGTGGTTTCGGCCTTGGCGAGTCGCTCTTTCGCTTGCGCCAGTTCAGCACGTGCGGTGCGAACGCGGTCCCAGCCGGCCATCAGCGCGGCGTGAGCGTCGTCGGCGTCCGAATGATATTTCCTGATTTTGTTTTGGTCGATGCTGACCATGGATTGCTTCCTTCAAATCGATGGAAGCAAGATAACGTCGTTCAGTGGGTAGAGTTTGCGGTTTCGTTACCCACTCGGAAAGATCAATTCACGGAATGTCTTTTCTTAGCGTTTCCCGCGATGGCATGTCGCCGCCGTTGATCTCACGGATGCGTTTCAACATCCGCTCTTTCTGTCCCGGATATGCTTCCGTCATCTTCAACCGCTTGCCATCGGCATGCATTTGCTCGGCAGCGGTGCGCTTCATGGAAGCACCAGCCGGTTTGTAGACGTTTTCAAAAAGCCATATCACCGCCTCCTTTCGAAGCTGCGCGCGGTTCGCCGTTTGCTTTGCAAGCCCGGTGTCTAATCCAGCGAGCGCCAGGGCGAGGCAGGAGGCGAGGTCGGGGCGGCTCTCCGCAAGCATGTAAATGATGCGGCGGGTTTCGTTCGCCGCATCATCGGTGACCAAGACCGGCGAAAGCGTCGTGCAACGACGCTGCCGTTGGCGTGAGAGGCGCATCTGTTCGCCGAACTCTGCTTCGGTCAATGGCAGGGCGTCATTCATTATCGTCGTCCCCTTCACCGGCGGCCAACAAAATTTCGCGAAACCCTGCGTCGGTAACGTTGGAACCTAAGCCCGTATCAAGACTAAACTTTTGCCATAGTACTCTTGCCCCCTTCGCCATGCTCTCTCCGCCATGACGGTGGGCAAGAAAACCAAATGTTCGAAAACCGTGCGATGGCCTCTCCATCGGAAAATTGCCGAGCCGGATTTCGCGGAGCGCTATCCGAAAGAAAGTACCAGATGGCAGGTGTTCTTTGGGCGCATTCTGCACCAAGAGCCACCTAGCGAAACCGGGCTTAAGATCGTCAATGTACGCATCAAACGGCAGGCGCCGGAGACTCGTGGAGAACGCGCTTCGGCCTTTCGCTTCGGCTTCAGCAAGTTCAAGAATGCCTTCCTCATTCTCGCCCAAGATGATGCGTGCGGCGATTTCTTTTGCCCTTGCCAGTGCATCTGCGTTTTTATGTAACGGCTCGCCATTGCCACCCAGAAAGCGGTCGGCGGTTTCGAACCATCTGACAACATCTCTCCATGGAGCGTGCTTCGACGTGCGCCTTTCTCTCAATCCGAGAATGCGGCAAAGGCCGTTCCAGCTTGTAGTTTCACGCGCGGCTGACGCCCGGCTTGTGAAGTCAGAATAGTCATGCATCGTTGATCCCCGACCAAGTTACTGAAGTCGGCTTTCCGACTTCAGTTAACTTCAGTGCCGACTTCAGTTGTTTCATCCTTATAATTCAATTGGATAAGAAGTTTACTGAAGTCACTGAAGTCGTTTTTGCGATTCCAGAATATATAAAAATAAAATACCCGTACCGCCGATTTTTATTTTTCTCCGCAATAATGGATAATCGACTTCAGTGACTTCAGTAGAATTGATAAGTGAATGATATTTCAATGCAACTTCACTGAAGTTGGCACTGAAGTTGGCGCAAGTTGAACACGACTTCAGTGAAATAATATGCTTGGTGCATTCTCTACTAGCCATTTTCATTACCGCGCTCGAACGTGAATGAGCCGGATTTTCCCGACCTTTTTCCCGGAACCCATCCGAGCGACCGAAGGATCTTCACGATCCGCCGCTGTGTGCCTTGCGTGATGTGTGATGACGGCAGATTGAGCGCCCCCTTAGCTACGTCGAAGGATGTCGCGGAAACCTCACCACGGAGCCATTCCTGAATTGGATCAGACCACGCGTCCTGTTCCCGGCGTTCCTCCTGCTTTGGGGTGAAAACTCTTTTTTCGAACTGGGAGTCGGGCCACCAGTGCACGCCAGAGCGATAGAGGCGGACGGCTTCAGCCCAAAGCTGATCGCGATCCCGCTTCAGCCTTTCAATATCCGCTCTTCCGACCTGCACAGGCCAAAAACGACGATTGCCTGTTTCGTCCTTCAAGTAACCGATGCCGTTTGGGTTGATCGTTCCGGCCAAGACGGACTGACGTGGCTCCTTTACGTCAAAGGTGCCAAAAGGGGGGCGGAACCGCTCTGTGCGTTTCGTTATCCACGCCTTCAGCACGTTGCTATCGGCGTTACTCATGGATGCCATTTCGGCGATTTCAACGATCCAAGCGCCGCGAAGGCCAATTGAGGTGTCCTTGCTGGACAAGTCGTGCGGCAGAGAGTCGGTGAAGAACTCGCCGCCAAGAACCCGAAGCGCTGATGACTTACCAAGACCTTGTGCGCCTTCGAGCACAATCATGTAGTCGGCCTGACACCCAGGCCGCATGACGCGGGCGACCGCACTCACGAGCCACATCATCCCGATGGTGTTTTCGTAGACAGCGCGCGGTGCGCAGAGATAGTCGGCCAGCCACCCACCAACGCGAGGCTTCCCGTCCCAGACGATACCGTCAAGGTAGGAGCGAACAGGATGGAAACGATTCTCCGCCGATGCGGCCACGATCCCTTCCTTGACCGCCCTCACCGTGAGTGCGGGCCACTTCGCTTCAACCTGCAGCCACTCCGTCAGTTGGACGGCGTCGATATCGTCAATGGTACGGCCTGATTGTCTCGCAGAAGCAGATTCAACCGTTGGAAGGGGGCGGAGGACTTCGATTTGGCCGGACATTTCGTTGAGCGCCAGCGCGCCCTTTAGATCAGGTGCGATGCGGAATGCTCGAACAATGTTGGCAAGGCAGTTGATCAGCTTGCCGCTTTCGCCGTCGACCATGAGGTCAGCAGACCAGTTGAAGCGAGGAGCCTCCTTCTTCTTCGGGCGACCACGCTTCCGCTTCTCGGTTTCGAGATCCACAATCTTATCATCGCCATCGCTCATGCTCGTGCCTCCTGGCGCTCAAGCCATCGGGACAAGCGGGCGACTTCCTCGGCGAGCGTGTTGTTGTTCAATGCATGGAGAAGCGAGGTCAGACCGGAATCGGCGCCGTTGTTGTCGCGGGTGCCATCGACGCTCATGACCCAATTGTCATTGGCGTCAACGCTCAAATAGACGCCGGCGTCGTCGTCTTCGACGGAGAAGACATCGCCATCCCATCGGTAGCGCCAGCGTTCAGCGTTGGCGCGCTTTTCGAGCAAGGTTCGGCGGATGGCGTGTAGGGCGGCATCAAGCTCATACATCGGCCGGTATGCGGCCAACGAAGCATGATCGGCGAGACCTCCGCGCATATCATCCAACACCGCCCCGGAGAGGTTACGCATGGCGTGGAGGGCCTTGACGTTCCGGCCTTCGGAGATGTCATCGGCGATGTCTTCAAGCGCGGCCACAACCGTAACCAAAGTGAGTTGATCGCGGAATTTTCGCGCTCGTGGCGACGTTGATGATTGATTTCCGTGATAACGTTTGATATTCATCGTTCGTACTTTCGAATACAGCCCCGTCTGTTGACTGCCAGGTCGGACGGGGCTTTTTCGTTTTCACCGCAGCCAGCCGCACGGATGCGGCTGACCTTCTCGATTGTGAGGCGGGAGCCTTCGATCAGGCCGCCGGGCTGATGCCGGCGAATGCGCGAAGATCTCCAAGCAGGTAAACGACGCGGCCGTTGCCTCGCTTATGGAAACGCGGACCAGGGCGATCTTCGCAGCGGGTTTTTGCGAGCATCTGCCGTCCCATTCGAATTCCCATCGCCTGCAAAACATTGGAGGCCCGCACGGGATCGAGCGGAAGATCATCCGGCAACGCGGCAAGCTCCGCATGGAGCCGAGCCAGTTCAGAAAGTGACGGGCTGGAGTGTTTCGCAGTCATTTTTCATTCCCTTCGATGTAACTGTGAGCAATGTGCGACCGAAAAATTCCGCCGTCATTCCACGATTCTGCGAAGCGCCACGGCTGATATTTGGTGCGAAGAGGTGACGCCTGATAATGCTAATTTTTTCGTTTGATGAGCCACCATGGGGCCTGTATCTTGCCGCGTCCGCCGGCAGACGGTGGAAAAATCCCGTGAGGCGAGTCATGAAAGCGCAAATCATCACCACGCCGAGCGGCGACGAAATGGTTGTTCTCGCCAAGGCGGACTATGAACGCCTTGTCGTCGCTGCAACGGAGGGCGCCGAAGATGCGGCGGACGTCGCCGCATACGATGCCGCCATGGCCGAGCTTCGGGCGCATGCCGGTGGCGGCGCGTGCCGCGATGAGTTCAGCTTCAGTCATGTCACCACCCGGTGTCATGCGGCAACCGCTTGGTCGACGGGAAGGGTTTCGAAGGTCTTGACCCACGCATCCAAGTCTTCCGCGAGGACAACGGTTCGACTGCCAGCCTTCCGCATCACGAGCCGGCCGCGTGCGTGTTCGTTATAAAAATGCTGACGGCTAAAGCCATACAGCTTAATCAATTGCTGCAGAGTGTAAAACCGCTGCCGTTCCATCTGACAATCCTTTGAAACTGATGGTCAGATATTCACGCGAATTTGCACCATTTTACATTCACAAAACTGCAAAGCGCTGAGAAAGCAATGGGTTACTAATCTCGCATCTAGCGGTGATACGAGATGATAAGAGGTGAAATGCGCTGCGAAGCTCTTCCGAAATGGATTTCTATTAATCGCCAGATGCGAGCCAAACAAAAACCCGCCAACACGATGCGACGGGCTTCATGTGCAGGTGACGCGGTTGATCTTATGCGCTGGCGCGCTCTTCGAACTGAACCACATTATCGGCGGGCTTCGTCGTGATGAACGAATCCCAATCATTCATTAGGGCACGGCGCTTTTCCAAGGCTGAGCCACGGCGATACGCGGCTTCGACACCTCGCAGTGTATGCGCCAACGCGGCTTCCGCTACCTCGCGCGGATGCGGCGTAGCATCGCCCGCCCAATCGCGGAAGGTCGACCGGAAGCCGTGGACTGTGATCCCCTTCTGAACACCTCGCAGGCACATGCTCAAGGCCATATCCGAAAGCGGCTTGCGGTCCCGGCTGGACGGAAATACAAGCTCGTCGGACTCCTCCGTCTGGCGTAATTTCTCCGCTTCATCCAGAACGGCCAAGGCTGCATCGGATAGCGGAACGATGTGTTCCTTGCCGGCCTTCATTCGTTCCTTGGGGACCGTCCATGTCGCGGCCATGCGGTCGATTTCCTCCCACCGGGCGCCGCGCGACTCGCCGGATCGAGCCGCCGTCAGGATGGTGAATTGCAGGCATAGCGCGGAAACACTGTCGAGCTTCCTAAGCTTCTGCCAGACTTCCGGAGCCTGCTTATAGGGAATCGCCGGATGATGGCCACGTTGCAGTGTCTGTCGTTTCGGCAACAGCGCGTCCAGATGACCGCGAAACAGTGCCGGGTTTGGTCCCTCCCGATGGCCGCCAGCGATGGCAGCGGCAAGTACACGCTCGATACGTCCACGGACCCGTGCGGCGGTCTCAGCCTTCGTCGTCCAAATCGGAGCCACGCACTTAAGGATGTGCGGCGTTTGAATTTCATCCAACCTCATTTTCCAGATTGGCGCAGCGTACTCGCGAAGAGTCGACTCCCATTGGGCGCGGTGTTTGGCGTTTCGATGATTGTCCACAATCCCAGGAACGCGGCGAACCTTGCCCTTGCCGTCGACTTCCTCGTACCCCTTCAGCAGCTTGATTGCGAAGGTGCCGAACGTCTCCTTAGCGGCTTCTGCCGCCGCTGCCGCTTTGGCTTCTTCATTGCGCTTCTCCGCCGCATCTCGCTCGCTGATAGGGTCTAGGCCCTGTCCAAGCTGCTCGCGGGCTTCGGTGGCCAACGCACGGGCGCGCTTCAGCGAGACGCGGTCGAATGAGCCTAAGCCCATCTCCTTCCGCTTCCCCTTCACCTTGTAGAAGAAAGCCCATGACTTCGACCCGTTGGGCGTGACGTTGAGGTAGAGACCTCCGCCATCGCTATATCGCCCCGCCGAAAGATTCCCCTCCGCCTTCCTCGCCGTCAGTAGTTCTGTATTTCGCGCCATTCGATTTCCTGTCCGTCCGCCATCCGCATTCAACCCCACCGATGACCCCACCCGGAGACGTGGATTTGGGTGAACACCAAATTACAGCCGTTGACAGAAGAATGCAATATCGTGAGTTATATCAGGCGGTTACGAAAAGTGCGATGTACATCACTAGATAGCCTTAGACACTATTTTGGCGGACACCCTCTCCGCCATTTGCCCCTGTAGACCTTGGCAGGCGACCGTTCGCGGAATATCGCCGCCGTCCGCGCCGGCATGTTCCTCCGGGCCTGATATCCGTCAGTCCCCGGCAGATGGTTGATCTGGTAAAATTTTCCGCACGTATTACAGCTTATGTACGAGCCTGCAGCAGGGAACCTTTGGCGCGGACCGGACATTTACGGTTTTCGGCCGGTATACGAGACGGGATATGCGACCAGTCAAAATGACCGAAGAGCTGTGGCAGCATCTGCTTTCGCTTCGCGAGCGGGCGGCCCGGCCGGTCGTACTTTCCGCGGATATCGATGCCGCCTGCCTTTCTCTCTACCAGCCTGTCGCGCAACGCGACCGGCCGTTCGTCCTGGCTCAGGTCGGCCAGTCGCTGGACGGCCGTGTCGCGACGCCCACGGGTGATGCCCAGGATGTCTCCGGATGCGATGGGATCGCCCACCTTCACCGCTCCCGCGCGCTCGCGGACGCGGTCGTCATCGGTGTCGGCACGGTGGTCGCCGACGATCCGAGCCTTTCCGTGCGTGCCGTTCGTGGCAAAAGCCCGGTTCGCGTCGTGGTGGATTGCAACGGCCGCATGCCGGAACAGGCGAAGTTGCTGCATGACGGCGGCATGCCCGTCCTGATCATGCAAGCGGATGACGTCCCGCGCCGCAAAAGCGCGCACGAGGTCGTCCGGCTGCCGCGTCAGGCGGATGGAGGACTCTCGCCGCGCGACATCCTGGCTGCGCTCGCCGCGCGCGACCTCGCCACGGTTCTGGTCGAAGGCGGCGCCAACACGATTTCCCGCTTCATGGATGCCGGGCTGGTCGACCGGCTGCATATATCGGTTTCGCCGATCATCATCGGCTCGGGACCATCCGGAATCCGGCTTGCGCCTATCGACCGGCTTTCCGAGGCGCGCCGCCCGGAAGTCCAGATCTACAATATCGGCACGGATATCGTGTTCGATTGCAACCTGCGTGTCGAGGCCGGGCGAAAGGCCATTTCACCGGAATGCGAGAATGTCCTGATGGCCGACACGGCATAGGCTGTTTTCCCGACCGACCATCCGGTATCGAAAATCGGTCCATTCGCAGATTTCGGTTTCGTCGAGCTGGCCGTATTCACGCACAGCGCGGATGATGCCTTCGATAAACAGCCGCTGCAGGTCACCGTCGGCGGCCGACAGGACCCATGGGGACTCGGCCACCCGTACGGCATAACCTTCCTTCCTCAGTGCCCGCTCCAGCATTTCCCACGCCTTCGGGCCAAGCGCCAATCCAAACCCCTTGTCGCTCTGCTGATGCGCATTGAAGCTTCCGACGACCGCCTTGTCCAAGGGGTGGGATTTCGACCAGTCCATCCTTCCGTCATAGGTCAGCGTTGCATAGAGGCCGATGCCGGCGCTGGAAATCAGCGTGGCGAACCGATCGATGAAGTGTTCCGAACAGAGGTCGAACAGGGCCGATGCCGTGACGAGGCCGACATCCGCCATCGGCAGGGTTTCCAGCCTGTCGAGGTCGCCTTGCACGAGTTCGACGTCATCGCCGTGACGGCGTTGGGCCTCTTCCAGCAACTGCCGGTCGTCGTCGAGCAGCCGCCAGCGGATCTGTCTCGCCATCTTGAGCTTTTTCATTCCGGGCGAGAGCATGCGAAAGATCGAGCCCGTTCCGCAACCGATATCGAGGATGGTGTCACCTGCGGCAGTCCCGATGACCTCGATCGCAGCGGCAAGCAGGCTCCTGTCGCGCGAGCGGGCATCGACCGGTTCCCGCAGCGTCAGCCACGTCTTGTCGAAGCCGCTCATGGCATCGCCTCCAGGGCATCGGAGACGACCAGGGCCGTGTCGCGCCAGGATGGCAGACTTGCGCCGGCAATCGCCGCGGCATCCGCCATGGCGATGCGGGTTTCCGGCGATTCGAGCAACCGGCGCAGAGCCGCAGCGATTGCCTCCGGATCGTCCGGAGGGACGAGAAGGCCCGCGCCTGCCGGCACGACGTCCGGCACCGCGCCCGTCGCACAGCCGACAATCGGCAGGCCTTGCGCCAGCGCTTCAGCAAAGACCATACCGTAGCCTTCGTAACGGCTGGCGAGCGCAAAAATATCGGCCTTTGAAAATTCCGTCCGCGGATCGTCGATCTGCCCGACGAGCTCGATCCGGCCGCCGAGCGATGACCGGGCAACCTGCCGCTCCAGCGCCGATGCCACGTCGGGATCGAGTGTCTTGCTGCCGACGATCCGGCAGGTCCAGGCAAGGTCGCGGAGTTTCTCCAGCGCGGCAATCAGGACGTCGTGGCCCTTGCGGTGCGTCAGTGTGCCGACGCTGAGGATCAGGGGCGGGTCGCCCCCGGCGATCGAAAGCGGCGCCGGGTCCATGCCGGGAATGGCGACTGCTATCTTCTCCGTCGGCACCGCGTAGTTTGCGGCAAGTTCCGCCGCGGTGGCATGCGACGTGACGATGACCCGGCGGGCCTGCGCCAGGGCTTTTGTCTCGCGCGCGGCCAAGGCTTTCCGCCGTTCGGGAGCAAGCCCCGTTTCCAGCGCCAGGGGATGATGCACAAGCGCCACGATTTTCAGCCGTCCGGATTCCTGCGCCGCCCATTCGTCCATGATGCCGAATGCGAGCCCGTCGATCAGCACGAGAGCGTTGTCCGGAAGTTCCGAGAGGATATGGCCGGCGTTTGCAAGTTGTGCCATCGAAGGGTCGGGAAAGCCCTCGCCGAGGGAGATCGGTTCGACGTTCCAGCCGAGATCGTGAAGGGCTGCAATCATCCGCCGGTCGTAACCATAGCCGCCCGTGCGGGTTTCGATGTCTCCCGGATAGGCGAAGAAGAGATCCCGGTTCACGGCTCCGCCTCATACCAGCCGCGTGCGATGTGGGATTCATGCAGCGTGATCCTGAGCTTGCGGATGCGCCGGCTGCCCGCGCCAAGCCGGTTGTCACGAATGGCCTCGGCCAGGCGATCAAAAATATGCTTGGCGAGGAATTCCGTCGTGGTCACCCTGCCGGCGAAGACATCCAGCGTATCGAGATTCTGGTAGTTCAATGGCGCCAGCGCCTGCTTCAGCGCCTGTGCCGCAAGGCCGATATCGACCACGAGGCCGTTCTCGTCGAGATCGCTGGCGAAGAAAGCGGCATCGACCACGAAGGTCGCCCCGTGCACCCCCTGGGCGGGACCGAAGACCGATCGGGGAAGGCTATGCGCGACCATGATGTGATCGCGGACTTCGACGGCGAACATGCGGGGATTCCTCAATAACGGATACGATGACAGAGCGTGTCGGGAGAGCCGATGATATCGGCATAGTCGACGGCGATCGTCCTGAACGCCGTTTCGCCCGAGATCAGATGGTCGAGCCGGTCGTCTGCGAGAAGCTCCAGTGCCTTGGCCATGCGGCGCGGCGCATTCCAGCGGGCGCGCCGCCCGGGCGGAAGGGTCGCGACCTGGGAACTGACGATCGAAAGCCGTTTGGCATGGAAGGCGCCGCCGAGCGGAATCTCCACATGCCGCTC
The DNA here is from genome assembly GCF_042429745.1 of Neorhizobium puerariae. Lineage (NCBI taxonomy): Bacteria > Pseudomonadati > Pseudomonadota > Alphaproteobacteria > Hyphomicrobiales > Rhizobiaceae > Neorhizobium > Neorhizobium puerariae. Next base: position 145,869 of record NZ_JBHMAA010000077.1, read on the forward strand.
GCCGTACCAGCTCGCTTCCACGATGCGGGCTTCGAACCCGGCGTGATCCAGCGCCGTGGCCAAGGCCTCGGAGGATGCCGATGCGTTGATCAGCACGTCGCAATCCTTCGGCGCCTTTTCTGGCCGGACGAAGCAAAGGCCGAGAGCCCGGGCCGCCCCGGCGCGTTCCGGCTCGATATCGGCAATTGCGACATCGGTGCCGATGATCCGCGATGCGAGATAGGCGGCCAGCAGCCCGACCACGCCGGCGCCGAAGACCGCGACCCGGTCGCCCGGCTGGATGCTGGCGTCCCAGACGACGTTGAGGGCGGTTTCCATGTTTGCGGCGAGTATCGCCCGCGCCGGGGGAAGGACCTCCGGCAGCGGATGCGCCATCGAAGCGGGCACGTGGAAACAGTCCTGGTGCGGATGCAGGCAGAAGACGGTCCTGCCGACGAGGGATTGCAGTCCTTCCTCCACCAGGCCAACGGCGGCATAACCGTATTTCACCGGAAACGGGAACTGCCCGACCTGGTGTGGGGCGCGCATGCGCCCATATTCGCTTTCCGGAACCCGGCCATTGAAGACGAGCGCTTCCGTGCCGCGGCTGATGCCGCTGAAAAGGGTGCGGACCAGGACCTCGCCATCGCATCCGGCGGGAAGGCGTTCATGACGAAGCGCGCAACGACCGGCATCCTCGAACCAGAGAGCCAGGCCCTCTTTCCTCGGCATGCGGTCTGGAACTGTTTCATGCCTCGTCACGCATCGGTCCTTCCGGTGTCCTTCCGGGCTGAATCAATTAGACGTAGTGGCCTGGGAGACGAGGACAAGGGGTGGGTTCCATTGCGGGGGCTTGAAGTATCACGTTTATTTGACGCAGTTTCCTGCAGTCCGGGGTCTTGGCGGCCCGGCATTGCCTCCACCATGTTGTCTTTCGTGAGGAGAGCGTCATGAGTGTCCCATATCCGTCCGGGGAAGAAGGCGGACGTATATTCGAAACGTTCCGTTGCGGCCTACCGGCGGTGGCGCCGGGAGGCGGTTTCCATGGCTGAATGGATCAATGCCGGCCGGATCGAGGAAACGGCGGCCCGCAAGGCCCGCCGTTCATTGTCGACGGATGCCTGCGCGGTGACGGTGTCCGTGGCCGCGGTCTTCCTTGCATCGATGTTCGCTTTCGGCGACCGCTTCGGGATCGACCTGGTTGCGGCAGGTGCGGCTGCCGTCATCTATGCTGTTGTCTCGGTCATCGCATTGCGCAACCTGCATGCGCATGGGCATGGCCGCTTCGGAGCGGCGAACGTCGTCACGACGGTACGGGCCGCCATTACCGCTGCCCTGGGCGGGCTGGTTCTGGCATCCGACCAATTCGGCGATGTTTCGCAGGCAGGAGCCTTGTGGTCGACCGGCACCGTGATCGGCTTCGTGCTCGCCCTTGACGGGATCGATGGCTATCTTGCCCGGCGGAGCGGCACCACATCGCGTTTCGGCGCGCGTTTCGACATGGAAGTCGATGCCCTGCTGATCCTTTTCCTGTCGTTGGCGGCCTTCCTGCTTAACAAGGCGGGTGCCTGGGTGCTTTTGATCGGGCTGATGCGTTACGCCTTCGTTGCCGCACAGGCGATCTTCCCGGCCCTGCGCGGCGAATTGCATCCCTCGTTGCGGCGCAAGGCGATCTGCGTGGTACAGGGTGCCACGCTCTGTCTGATGCTGTTTCCTGTCGTCATGTCGCCTCTTTCGGATGTGCTTGCGGCGGGGGCGCTGGTTTTCCTGGGCTATTCGTTCGCCGCGGACGTAGTTTTCCTTTTGAAAGCCGACAGGGGCAGCCATGCGGCCTGATCTTTCCACCTCGCTTGGGCTTGCCCGCTCGCTGCTCATCTACTACGGCCAGCCCTGGCGCCGGTCGTCCCTGAAAACCTTTTATGCAGGGCTCATCGAGCCGGGCGATCTCGTCTTCGATATCGGGGCGCATGCGGGCAGCCGCAGCCGCACGCTTCTTTCGCTCGGCGCCAAGGTCGTTGCGCTGGAGCCCCAGCCGGTATTCGCCGATTTCATCATGCGATCGTTTGCCGGTGAAGAGCTGACCTTGCTGCGCAAGGCGGCAGGCAGGAAATCCGGAAGCGTCGATCTGCATATTTCAAGCCGGCATCCGACGGTGACGAGCATCTCGTCCCCCTGGATTTCCAAGGTCGGAAAGACGCCGGGGTTCCGCACTGTCGTCTGGGACCGGATCGAGCGCGTGGAGATGACAACGCTCGATGCGCTGATCGGAGACTTTGGCCTTCCGGCCTTCTGCAAGATCGATGTGGAAGGCGCCGAGGCGGATATCCTTGCCGGGTTGCACCATGCCATCCCGCTCATCGCTTTCGAATATATTCCGGCAGCCATGGAAATTGCAGAGGAGGCGATCGGCCATCTGCAGATACTGGGGGCCTATCGCTTCAACCGGGTCGAAGGCGAGCGGCATCGTTTCGTCCATGACGACTGGATCGCTGCCGACGCCCTGCTGGCCGAACTTCCGGAACTGGCGGGCGGGGCGCTCTCCGGTGATATCTATGCCAAGCTCGATGCGTGAGGGGAAATGTGACGCATGAACGAGCCCGGGCCTTCTCGCAAGGAAAATGCAGTCGGCACCGCACATGCGCGACATCGCGAAACGGCCGCCCGGCCGGTGCTGCGGGCGGCGATTTCCCTGGCGATCGCGGCGGCGATCCTTGCGCTTCCTTCCAACCCCGCCGCGTTTGCCGATTTCTCCGCGGTTCGGTTCCCGCTGGAGGTGATCGGGCTCGCCCTGCTGGCATGCCTGTCGGCCGGTGCCGGTTTTGCTCTGCTCAGATGGACCGCCACCCTGTTTCTCGCGGCGATGCTGTTCCTGAAGCTTGCCGATATCGGTACGGGCATGGCTTTCCAGCGGCCGTTCAATCCTTATCTCGATGCGAAAATCCTGACCGACGGCTGGAATCTGCTGAGTGGCGCCGTGGGAGCGGGAGAAGCGGCCGGCATCATATGCGCCGGCCTGTTTGCATGGCTTCTGGTGGTTGTCATGTTCTACCGGTCGCTGGGAGGCTTCCGGCATCTCCCGACCGAAATGCGGCGGAAGTCCGCGCTTGCGGCGAGCATTCTCCTGATCGGTCTGGGGGCCTTCGTCATCCAGGATCGTGACCGGCGCAATCTGGGCATCGAAGCGACCGCCGGTCCCTATTTCGTCCATCGCGTCGCCATGGTGAAGGATTCCATCGCCGATCTCACCCGTTTCGAGAGCGAGCTGGAGCAGGACCCCGTCCCCGCCGGTCCACATTTCCAGGCGCTCGCCGGAACGGATGTCGTGCTGATCTTCATCGAATCCTATGGTCGCAGCGCGATCGAGGACCCGCGTTATACCGGCCGCATCACCGGCCGCCTTGCCTTGGTGGAGCGGGATATCGCGGCGGCGGGGCTGGAGGCGCGCAGCGGCTGGCTGACCTCGCCGACCGTCGGCGGCATAAGCTGGCTGGCGCACGGAACGCTGCTTTCCGGGCTCCGGATCGATAGCCAGGCGCGCTATGACCGGATGATCGCCAGCCGTCGGCGAAGCCTCAACAGCCTGTTCCACGCTGCCGGCTGGCGCACGACGGTGGTCATGCCGGCGATCACCATGGATTGGCCCGAAGCGGGTTATTTCGGTTATGACAGCGTGCACGATGCCCATGGGCTCGGTTATCGGGGCAAGCCGTTCAACTGGGTGACGATGCCCGACCAATACACGCTTTCCGCCTTCGAGCGGCTGGAGCGCCGGGGAGGTGGCGGAAGCGAAGGCCGGCCGGTCATGGCGGAGATGGCGCTGATTTCCAGCCACGCGCCCTGGACGCCGGTCCCTTCGCTGATCGACTGGGACAAGGTCGGCGACGGCACCGCATTCGATATCCAGGCCGGGAGCGGTGATCCGCCCTCCGTCGTCTGGACCGAGCCGGAGCGTGTCCGGGCACAATATGCAGCCTCCATCGACTACGTGCTGGAAACGCTCGGCTCTTACATGGCCCGTTATGGCAGGAACACGCTGTTCATCCTGCTGGGCGACCACCAGCCCGCCTCGATCATCACGGGGGAAGGCGCGTCGCGCGATGTGCCGGTGCATATCGTCACGGGTAATCCGGAACTTATGAGGCGTCTCGATCGCTGGAACTGGCGAGGGGGCATGGTTCCCCTCGCGGATACCCCGGTCTATCGGATGGACGAATTCCGCCGGAAATTCGTCGAGAGTTTCGATTGACAGCTGTCAACCGTGCCCGCCCAGATAGCTCTCCATAAGTGCCGGATCGACGGCGAGTTCAGCCGCCGGGCCGGACCGCCGCACCTCCCCGAGTTCCACCAGATAACCTTCGTCGGCGATCTCCAGCGCGGCCCGGGCATTCTGCTCCACGAGCAGGATGGAGACGCCGGTATTTCTGAGCTCCGAGACGATATTGAGAATGTCCGCGACGATCCTGGGGGCAAGGCCCAGGCTCGGCTCGTCGAGAAGAAGCAGCCGCGGCCGGCTCATCAGCGCCCGGGCGAGCGCCAGCATCTGCCGCTCGCCGCCGGAGAGCGTGCCGGCAAGTTGCCTGCGCCGTTCGGCAAGGCGCGGGAAGCGCGCATAGAGGTCCTCGCGCGTTTCGGCACGTTCCGAAGCGCTGCGCAGGAAGCCGCCCAGTTCGATATTGTCCTCCACCGTCATGCTGGAAAAGAGTTCACGTTTTTCCGGCACCAGGCAAAGGCCTGCGGCGACCCGGGCCTCGACCGACCGCGGCACCGGCGCGCCGTCGTAGAGGATCGAGCCCTTTGACGGGACAACCCCCATGACGGCGTTGAGCAGCGTCGTCTTGCCGGCGCCGTTCGCGCCGATCACCGTCACGATGCTGCCGGCCTTCATGGCGAGCGAGATGCCGTGCAGCACTTCGGCGCGCCCGTAGGAAACGTGGATATCGGAGAGTTCGAGCAGGTTCCGGCTCATGCCGTGCCTCCGAGATAAGCGGCGATGACGGCGGGATGCTTGCGCACGTCGGCGGGGTTTCCGTCGGCGATCAGCGTGCCGAAATCGAGCACCACGAGATGGTCGACGAGGCCCATGACGAACCCCATGTCGTGTTCCACGAGAAGCACGCCGACGCCCTCCTCGTGGAGCTTGCGCAGAAGCACCGAAAGCTCCTGCTTCTCGCCGTGCCTCAGGCCGGCGGCCGGTTCGTCCAGCAGGAGCACGGTCGGATCGGCGGCCAGCGCACGGGCTATTTCGAGAATGCGGATCTGGCCGAGCGCGAGGTCGCCGGCCGGCCGGTCACGATACTGGCCGAGGCCGACGCGGTCGAGCTGGTATGCGGCCTCTGCCAGCAGCGTCGCCTCTTCGTCCCGTTCCAGCCGGAAAAAGCTGCGGAAGACGCCCGCCGAACCGCGCAGATGCGCGCCGAGCGCGACATTTTCCAGCACCGACATGTCGGGAAGGATCTTGGCGTGCTGGAAGGTCCGGGCGATGCCGTGCCTGGCGATCTGACGCGGGCTGTCGCCGGTGAGCGGTTGCCCCTGGTAGAAGACCGAGCCGCCTGTCAGCGAGGCGATGCCGGTGATCAGGTTGAAGGTGGTGCTTTTTCCGGCGCCGTTCGGGCCGATCAGCCCGACGATCTGGCCAGCCCTGACCTCGAAGCTGACGTCGTTGACCGCAACCAGCCCGCCGAAAGCCTTGCGCGCCTTCTCGACCTTGATGAGCGGTGAGCCGGCGGGCGCGAGCGTGCGCTTTGCCAGCTTGTGCCCGGAGGCCGGGATGACCCGCTCCCGCCGTTCCGGCATGAGCCGGAGCACGAAAGGCCAGAGGCCGTCGCGGGCCAATTGCAGGATGACGACGAGCAGGCAGCCGAAGACGATCATTTCGAAATTGGCCGTCGTGCCGATGATGTCCGGCAGGAAACGCTGGAGCAGTTCCTTGAGGACGAGCACGATGCTGGCGCCGAAGATCGCGCCCCAGACGTAGCCGGCTCCGCCGACCACCGCCATCAGCAGATATTCGATCCCCATGCCGAGGCCGAAGGGTGTCGGGTTCACCGAGCGCTGCATATGGGCATAAAGCCAGCCGGAAAGCGCGGCGACGACACCGGCCAGGACGAAGACGGTCAGCTTGGCGCGGACGATATTGACGCCGAAGGCTTCGGCCGCCTGTCCGCCGCCGCGCAGGGCCCGGATGCCGCGGCCGATGCGCGAATCGAGCAGGTTGCGGGCGCCGATCGCCACCGCGATGACGAAAAACCAGATCAGATAGTAGATCGAGCCGTCGCTCAGGAAACGGTAGCCGGCGAATTCCACCGGCGGAATGCCGGAAATCCCGTCGTAACGGCCGAGCAGGTCGATCTTGCCGAAGAGGTAGTAAAGCGCCAGCCCCCAGGCGATCGTTCCAAGCGGCAGGAAGTGTCCCGAGAGGCGCACCGTGATCAGCCCGAGCGGCAGGGCGACCACGGCGCCGACGATCAGCGAAAGCGGCAGGGTGAGCCAGGGCGAGATGCCGTAACCGGTGCTCAGCACGGCGGTGGTATAGGCGCCGAAGCCGCAGAAGGCCGCCTGGCCGAAGGAGGTGAGCCCGCCGAGGCCGGTCAGAAGCACGAGGCCGATCGTTACCAGGGAGGCCAGGCCGATATTGTTCAGGAGCGTGATCCAGAACGGTGGAACCGGAAGGACCGGGATCAGGGCAAGGACGATGATGCCGGCAAGTCCCGGGAGCATGCGCTGGAAATTCATCGCTTACTCCTCCTCATGGAAAGCGTGGCTCAGGGATAGCCAGACCAGCACCGGGATGATCAGCCCGAAGACGATGACCTCCTTGTAGGAGCTGGCGAAAAAGGACGCGAAGGCTTCGATCAGCCCGACGCCGATCGCCGCCGCCGCCGTGATCGGGAAGCTGGCAAGCCCACCGATGATCGCCGCCACGAACCCCTTGAGGCCGATCAGGAAGCCGGTGTCGTAATAGATGGTCGTGATCGGGCCGATCAGGACGCCGGAAATGGCGCCGATCGTCGCCGCCAGCATGAAGGCGGTGATCCCCGTCAACTGGGTCCGCACGCCGACCAGCCGGGCGCCGAGCCGGTTGACGGCGGTGGCGCGCAAGGCCTTTCCGAGCAGGGTCCGTTCGAAAAAGGCGTAGAGGGCGACGATGATGGCGATCGTCGCGCCATAGATCCACAGGCTCTGGGCCGGCACCATCAGCAAACCGATCGTGTAGTTAGCATCCGAAAGCGGCTGGGCGCGCAGGCCTTCGGCGCCGAAGAAGACGAGGCCGAGGCCCATCATGGCGAGATGCACGCCGACCGAGCAGATCAGGAGCACGAGCACCGAGGCATCCGCGAGCGGCCGGTAGGCGATGCGGTAGATATAGTAGCCCATGGGCGCGATGATGAGGATCGTGATCAGCGCCTTGGCGAAGGAGGGCAGCCCGACAGGAGCGAGCACCGAGGTGATGCCATAGATCGCGGCGGGCAGGACGAGATTGACCGCCAGGCTGCGGAGGAACGTCCTCACGTCCGCGCCGCGCCGCATCGTCCAGAGGTCGAGCAGGAAAGCGATCGCCCCGAAGCAGACGAGCAGCATGGTCGTGGCTGGAACCCGGCCGGCGTCGAGAAGCGCCAGCGTCAGCGCGCCATAGGCGACGAACTCACCCTGGGGAATGAAGATCACCCGGGTCACCGAAAAGACCAGGACCAGCGCCAGGCCGAGCAGTGCGTAGATCGCACCGCTGGTGACACCGTCCTGGATCAGGAAGGTCGCAATCATCGCGTCCAAAGAAATTCCCCCGATTGCCGATCCCGGTGTCCGAACGCACCAGCGATCGCATGTGCCGTCATCCCGAAACGTTCCGCCCTCGGGCAGGCATGTCTCGAGGCCCGGCATGCGGCCGGGCCTCGTTTACCCGGTGGCTACTTCACGAGTTCGAACTTGCCGTCCTTGGCGGTCAGGAGCACGACGGCGCGATCGTCTAGACCGAGATGATCGTCAGGCTTGTATTCGAAGACACCCTGGCTGGCCGGGAAAGGGCCACCGGTCTCGATCGCATCCCGGAGCGCTGCGCGGAATTCCGGCGAACCGGGCTTGGCTTTCTGCAGCGCGATCGGGATCGCCTTCTTGAGGATGGCCATGGCATCATTGACATGGGCGCCGAACTGGGTGCGGGTGCCCGCGCCGAATTTCTTCTCATAGGCCGTGACGTAGGCGAGGCCCTCCTGCTTGGTCTGTGCGCTGTCCGGCTGGGCTTCCGCAACCATGACCGGGCCTGACGCGAAGACGGTGTTGTCGGCCGCCTTGCCGGCGATGCGCAGGAAGTCGAAGGTCACGGCGCCATGCGTCTGGTAGATCTTGCCGGTAAAGCCCCGTTCGCGGAGCGCGATCTGCGGCAGGGCCGCACCCGTGCCGGAGGCGCCCACGAACATCGCGTCCGGGCGGGCGGCGACAAGTTTCAGGACCTGGCCGGAAACGGAGGTATCGGGGCGGGCATAACGTTCCTCGGCAACGATCTTCACGCCATATTGCTCGCCGAGCGCCTTGAACTGGTTGACCCAGAGGTCGCCATAGGAGTCCGAGAAACCGATGTAACCGACCGTCTTGACACCGTCGGCCTTCATCTTCGCAAAAAGGTTCCTGGCGATCAGGCCGGCATCCTGCGGCAAAATGAACGTCCACTTGCCCTTGGAAATGTTCGGCGGCACCGGCGAAGCGGCGAGGTGCGGCGTGCTGGTTTCGGCGGCGACGCTGGCGACGGCGATCGAAGCAGGGGTCAGCGCCGAACCGACGATCACGTCGGCCTTGTCGTCATTGACGAAGCGGCGGGCATTGGTCGTCGCGACGGACGGGTCTCCGGCATCGTCCAGGACGATGACCTTGAGCTTCTCGCCACCGACTTCGGCCGGCCACAATTCGACGGAATTCTTGAGCGGTATGCCAAGCGCGGCGCCAGGCCCCGTCGAAGAGACGGTGACGCCGATGGTCACGTCGGCCAGCGCCGGAACTGCACTCAAGGGAAGGGACAGGGCGGCAATCGCCGTCATCCCAGCCAAAAACCGGTTCTTCATAAAATCCTCCCAGGACCAGAAGCGGGCTATCTCCTCCCCGCCCGCTATTTGTTTACAGGGAGATTGTTTCTTTGTAAACAATCTCGACAGGCACGAGCCGATGACGATGGCCGGCAGCATCCGCAGCCCATGGGCTCAGGCGGAGGTCAGATCGCGTTCCGTCCCAGCAGGCGCGCAAGGCCCGCTTCCCCGCCCAGTTCGACCGCCTCCCGGACCTGTCTGGTGCGCCGCTCCACCAGCCCCAGCATGTCCATGAATTCATCGAGTTTCCCGGCCGGCAGATCGCCGACCAGGCGTTTCTGGAGAGCATCCATGTCGGCCGCCATCCTAGCATGGACGACCGCTCCCTCGGTCGTCAGCCCTATCTGGGCCCAGCGGGCATCGCGCTCATCGGTCCGGCGATCGACCAGGCCGCGATCGACGAGTTCCCGCAGCGCCCGCGAAACCATGGCCTTGTCGATGGTCGTATGCCGGCAGATTTCCATCGCCGAGATCGGCTGGTAGCTGCCGATCGCCGAGAGCACACGCCAGATATTGAGCTTGAAGCCGTTGGCCTCGCACAGAAGGCTGACGAGCTTCACCATTTCGGCATTGCTGCGCGCCAGCCTGTAGGGGACGACTTTGGAAAGTTTTCTGGTGGAAACGGGGCGTTCATCGGTCATCGTTCAGGTCACCAATGCCCGTTGCCTGTATTCGGGAACATCCCAAAGCCGGTTGGCCATGATGTCATCGAGAATGTCGACTGCCTTCAGTACGTCGCGCTCGCCGATGTAAAGCGGCGTGAAGCCGAAGCGGATGGCATCGGGGGCACGGAAATCACCGATCACGCCGCGGGCGATCAGCGCCTGCATGATCGCGTAGCCTTCTTCATGCAGGAAGGAGATCTGGCTGCCGCGTTTCCCTCCGTCACGCGGAGAGCCGAGCCTCAGCGCCGGGCAGCGCTTCTCGACCTCCGCGACGAAGAGATCGCACAGCCTGATCGACTGGCGGCGCACCTCCGTCATGTCGACGCCCTCCCAGGCGTCCAGCGCCGCATCGAGCGCGGCGAGCCCGAGGATCGGCGGCGTGCCGACCCGCATGCGGTCGATGCCGCCGCCGGGACGGTAGCCGAGGTCGAAGGTGAAAGGCGCTTGGTGGCCGAGCCAGCCGGAGAGGGCCGGGCGAACGTTGTCCGCATGATGCGGCGCGACATAGATGAAGGCCGGAGCGCCCGGCCCGCCATTCAGGTATTTGTAGGTGCAGCCGACCGCAAAATCCGCTCCCGCGCCGGCAAGATCGACCGGCAGCGCGCCGGCGGAATGGGCAAGGTCCCAGACGGTGACCGCGCCGGCGGCATGAGCTTTCCCTGTCAGCGCCTTCATGTCGTGCAGGCGCCCGGTCCGGTAGTCCACTTCCGTCAGCATCAGCACGGCCACGGTCGCGTCGATCGCGGTCTCCACCTCTTCCGGCTCGACGATCCTCAGCTCATGGCCGTTGCCGAGCGAGCCGATGAGGCCCTGCGCCATATAGAGATCGGACGGGAAATTACCGCTGTCGGAGAGGATGATCTTGCGGTCCGGGACGAGTTCAAGGGCAGATGCGAGCGCCTGGTAAACCTTGATCGAGAGCGTGTCGCCCATCACGACCGTGCCTTCTGCCGCGCCGATCAGCTTGCCCACCCGGTCGCCGATCCGGCGCGGCATCGTCATCCAGCCGGCCTTGTTCCAGCCCTTGATGAGAAGCCCGCCCCATTCGTCGGTCATCAGCCTGGCGACGCGCTCCCTGGCCGCCAGCGGCAGCGGCCCCAGCGAGTTGCCGTCGAGATAGATGACGCCTTCCGGCAGATAGAAGAGCGAGCGGGTCCTCGAAAAATCCGTCACGGCATGCCCCTTCAAACCAGTGCAACGAAGCAACGCAGACTAGAAGCTCGCGCTTCGCATGCAAGGCGCATTCTCATCCTCGATGGACGGGTCCCGTGCATTTCCAGCTTGTGGGCCGTCATCGGCCGGCCTAACCTTGGCCTTCCTGTTCGATGCATAGGATTTTCAAGATCATGAGCGAGCCGGCGCCAGTCACAGGACCGTTTCCCCAAGAGAGCGGCATCCTGGAGTTCCTGAAAATCTGCGATGGCTTCTACCCGCCGGATGCAGTGAATGCCTCCATCGGGCAGCAAAGGGCCTGGTATGACGCGCTGTGCGCCTGTTTCGATCGGCACCTGCCGGAAGGCCTCGTTTTCCGGGACGAGATGCTGTTCGTGCCGATCCGGCGCTACCGGCCCGCCACGATCCGCACGGGAACGGTGCTGCTTTATCTGCATGGCGGCGGCTTCGTGGTCGGCTCGCTTCAAAGCCATCACGCGATCTGCGCCGAGATTGCGGACCATGTCGGGGCGGAACTGGTGTCGGTCGATTATCGGCTCGCGCCCGAACATGTGTGGCCTGCCCAGACCAACGACTGTTTCGCCTTGCTGAAACAGCTTGCCGGCCAGGGAAGGAAGATCGTGGTGGTGGGCGACAGCGCCGGCGGCAATCTTGCCGCGGGACTGGCGTTGCGCGCCCGCGACGAAAACCTGTCGGGCGTCGTCGGGCAGGTGCTGATCTATCCCGCGCTGGGCGGCGATCTGGTTTCCGGTTCCTACAAGGAGATGGAACATGCACCGGGCCTGACGACCTCGGATGTCGCCTATTACCGGGCGATCCTGAAGGCGCCGGCCGATGAGCCCGTTGCACAACCATTGCTGGCTATGGATTTCTCCGGCCTGCCTCCCGCCTATATCACGGTCGCGCATTTCGATCCGCTGAGGGACGACGGCCGGCTTTATGCGGAACGGCTGCGGCAAGCGGGGGTGGACGTAAACTTCCGCGAGGAGCCGCAGATGGTGCACGCGTGGCTGCGGGCGCGGCACATGAGCGACGGCGCCCGCGAGGGATTCCGTGCCTTGTGCGGGGCCGTCACCCGGCTCGTTACATCAGATCGCGCGGAATGACCTTTCCGAAGGTCTTCTCGAACACCTGCTTCTCGCCGTCATAGGCGAGCACGGAAGCGCTGATCAGCCAATCCCGGGCCGTGCAGGAGATGCGCGAGGTCGAAATCGTCCGCACCGACCAGCCCTTCCGCCGCATGTCGCAGGTCCAGGTCGACACTCCCGTCATGGAGAGCGGATCGTCCGGCCGGATGGACCAGAGTTCCTCGCGCCGCTGCCGGGTGGCGAGCCCGGTGTCCGGATGTTCGAAAAGCCCGGTGTCTTCAAGAATATGATAGTCGGTGCGATTGCCCGAGAGATCGCGGGTGACGTCGCGCCCCGTTTCGGCCGGTGCATGCTGGATATAGGCGGGCAGCGGGTCGGGATTGTCCGGCTGCCTCATCTCGAAGACGTTGTGTTCCCCGAGCTTCGGCATGGCGAGACCCAGCGATGCGATATCGACGGTCAGGCCGGGATCGACCGGCGGCGGCAGGACGGTCGGCCAATAGGCGGTCGACAACGATAGCCGGATTCGATGGCCTTTGCCGAAACGGTAGCCGCAGGCATCCAGCACCAGGCGGATTCCGATCGATTCCCCCGGAGCGAGTGCCTTCGGCTCGGCATTGCCGTCGCAGTGGGCGAGATTGATGACGCCGAAGGAGACGCGGGTCGCGGAGCCGTCCGGATGCACGTCGACGATCCGAGCGCAGAGATTGGCAAGCTCCGCATCGCAGCGGAGCGTTACCGTCAGTTCCGGGCGGCCGAGGAAGGATTGATCATCGGCGAGCGGCAGGGTTTCGAAAGTCAGCGAGCCGGCATCGTCGATCCGCTGGTCGCCGGCAAGTTCGGCATCCGGCTTCAGCGTGAACCATTCGCCGGCCGTCGTGCCGGTATCGAGAGGGGATCTGAGATAGACCTCGTGGGCGGGGGCATGGGGTATCGGCAGGCCTTCCACGAGCGTGCCGAATTGCTCGACATAGAAGCACTGCATCTCCGGTCTGTTCCATTCCCGCTTGGAAATCCAGAAACCGGGGTCGGTGTCGCGGCGTGGGGCCGGTTTTGGCCCGTCGAGGATATAGGCGCGCACCTGCGGCAGGTTTTCGATCCCGTTTTTCTCGCCGCGCAGCCAGCGGTTCCAGAAGGCGATCGCCTCGCCATGGAAATCGGCGCGGGGTTTCGGCCAGGCGAAATGCGGATACTTGTGCACCCAGGGGCCGATCAGCGCCCGGGATTTTTCCCCGAGTCCTTCCACCGCCAGCAATGGCGTGTTGCGGTAGCCGTCCGCCCAGCCTGCGATGACCAGCGTCGGAATCTCGACGGCCGGGAAGTCTTCCGAGATCGAACCATGCTGCCAGAAGGCGTCACGGCGCTGGTGCGAGAGCCATTCCTCCATGAAGAACGGTTCGTTCTCCAGCCGCTCCATCCACATTTCCATCCAGTGACTGCCGACGATTTCCGGGTCCGGCGGTCGGGACTGGTAGGCGAGCATGGTCGCGGCCCAGGAGAGCTGCGCGGAGAGATGGCAGCCGTTCTTGTAATGGATGTCGTCATTGTAGCGGTCGGTCGTGGAGGCGATCGAGATCACCGCCTTCAGCGCTGGCGGGCGCAACGCCGCCACCTGCAGGCTGTTGAAGCCGCCCCAGGAAATGCCCATCATGCCGACACTGCCGTTGGACCAGGGCTGCGCGGCGATCCAGGCGATCAGTTCGCAGGCATTCGCCAGTTCCAGTTCGGTATATTCGCCGTCGATCACCCCGTCCGATTCGCCGGAGCCGCGGATATCCACCCGCACGCCGGCGATGCCGGCGGCCGCGAAGACGGGATAGGTGGATTCGTCACGGGCGCTTGTTCCGTCGCGCTTGCGGTAGGGCAGGAATTCGAAGACGGCCGGCACCGGGTCCGCCTCGGCGCCGGCCGGCATCCAGATGCGGGCCGCCAGCCGCGTCCCGTCCTTCAGCGTGATCCACTGGTTTTCGATGACGGTGAAGGAGCGTTCGGTCATGTCTGCATCGCCCGATAATCCACGTCTTCAGTTCCGGCGCTTTCCATGCGCCGTGTCTTCAGCACCCGCTCCAGCCAGCCGATCTCCATTTCGGGGACGGATTTCAGGAGAAGGTCGGTGTAGTCGTCGAAAGGCGGCGAAAGCACCCGCGATTTCGGGCCGAAGCGCAGCAGCCGGCCGCGATGCATGACCGCGACGGAATCGGCGATCGCCCTGACGATGGCTATGTCATGGGTAATGAAGACGTAGGAAAGCTGTTGCTCCTCCTGCAGCTTCATCAGCAGCTTGAGGATGCCCCCCGCCACCAGCGAGTCGAGCGCCGAGGTCGGTTCGTCGCAGAGGATGAGCTCCGGTCTCGCGGCCAGCGCCCGGGCGATCGCGACACGCTGTTTCTGGCCGCCGGAAAGCTCGGCCGGATAGCGGTCGATGAAGCCGTTGCCCATCTCGATCTGTTCGAGCAGTTCCCTGACGCGGGCGGTCTTCGCCGCGCCGCGCAGGCCGTAATAGAAGGTCAGCGGCCGGCCGATGATGTCGCGCACCGTCTGGCGCGGGTTCATGGCGGTGTCCGCCGTCTGATAGATGAGCTGGATGCGGCGGAGATCGTCACGCGGCCGGTTCTTCAAGGCCGGGGTGAGCGGTCTGTCCTCAAAGGTGATCCTGCCTTCGTTCGGCGGCAGCAGGCCGGTGATGACGCGCGCAAGCGTCGACTTGCCGGAACCGGATTCACCGACGATCGCCAGCGTTTGGCCCTTGCAGAGATGCAGGGAGACGCCATGCAGCACCTTGAAGCCGTTGGAATACTGGGCGCTCACATCGTCCACCCTGAGGAGCGGCTTCGACTGGTCCGCCGCCTCGTGACGGATCTCCTGGCGGACATTCACGAGTGCCCGCGTATAATCCTGCGCCGGCGTCTCGATGATCTGCTGAACGGGGCCGTATTCCACCGTCCTGCCGTGGCGGAGCACCATGATGTCGTCGGAAATCTGCGCCACGACGGCGAGGTCGTGAGTGATGTAGAGCGCGGCGGTGCCGGTCTCCTCGATCGCATGCTTGATCGCGGCGAGAACGTCGATCTGGGTGGTCACGTCGAGCGCCGTGGTCGGTTCGTCGAAGACGATCAGTTCCGGGTTGGAGCAGAGCGCCATGGCGGTCATGGCGCGCTGCAACTGGCCGCCGGAAACCTGGTGCGGAAAGCGGTCGCCGAACGTGTCCGGGTTCGGCAGGCCGAGAACGCGGAAGAGATGGAGCGCCCGCTGGCGTGCATCTTCCCTGCTCATCAGGCCGTGCATCACGGAGGCCTCGATCACCTGGCCGCCGAGCCGGTGGGCGGGATTGAAGGCCGCCGCCGCCGACTGGGCGACATAACAGACGCGCGCGCCGCGCACCTTGCGGATGCCGTTCTTGCCGAGCGCGAGGATGTCGGTGCCGTTCAGCGTCACTTCGCCGCCGGTGATTTCCGCGCCGCCGCGACCATAGGCGAGGGCGGAAAGGCCGATCGTCGACTTGCCGGCGCCGGATTCGCCGATCAGGCCGAGCACCTTGCCCTTCTGCAGGTCGAAGGAAACGCCGTCGACGATGGTGATCCGTTTCGGCGGCTCGCCGGGCGGATGGCTCGTTGCCTCGATCTTCAGGTTGCGAACGGAAAGAAGTTCAGGCATCGCCACGGCCTCCCTTGAGGCTGGAGGTTCGTTTGAGCAGCCAGTCGACCACCAGATTGACGCAGACGGCAAGCGCCGCGATCGCCGTGCCGGGCACCAGTGCCGCGGAAATGCCGAAGATGATGCCGTCCTTGTTGTCCTTCACCATGCCGCCCCAATCCGCTGCCGGCGGCTGAATGCCGAGGCCGAGGAAGGAAAGCGTCGAGAGGAACAGGATCGAGAAGGCGAAGCGCAATCCGAACTCGGCAAGCAGCGGCGAAAGCGTGTTCGGCAGGATTTCGCGGAAGATGATCCAGGCCCTGCCTTCGCCGCGGAGTCTTGCCGCCTCGACGAATTCCATGACGGCGACATCGAGCGCCACGGCCCGGCCAAGGCGGTAGACGCGGGTGGAGTCGAGGATCGCCATGACGAGGATCAGCACGATCAGGTGCTGGGGCAGGACGGCGAGCACGACGAGCGCGAAGATCAGCGTCGGGATCGACATCATCAGGTCGTTGAAGCGGGAGAAGACCGTATCGATAAGTCCGCCGGAGACGGCGGCGACAAAGCTCAGAAGAATGCCGAGCGAGAAGGAGATGACGGTCGCCGCGAGCGCCACGAAGAGTGTCGTCCGGGTGCCGTAGATCAGCCGCGAGAGGATGTCGCGGCCGAGATTGTCCAAGCCGAAGATGAATTGCGCATCCGCCTCCTGCCAGACACCACCGACCACCTCGGTCTCTCCGAAGGGCGCGATCAGGGGAGCGAATACGGCACAGAAAAGGGCAAGCGCGATGCCGAGCATGCCGATCCAGGCGGTGATGGGGATATCTCTCAGCCTCATCGCGGATGCCTCAGGCGCGGGTTGGCGACGATCGCGAGGATATCGGCCAGCATGTTGAGGAAGATGTAGACGGCGGCGAAGATCAGCCCGCAGGCTTGCACCACGGGCATGTCGCGCACAGTCACGGCATCGACCATGTACTGGCCCATGCCGGGATAGACGAAGACGACCTCCACCACCACCACGCCGACGACGAGATAGGCGAGGTTGAGCGCCACGACGTTGATGATCGGCGCCAGCGCATTCGGCGCCGCGTGCCTGACGATCGCCCGCCAGGCGGAAAGTCCCTTGAGTTCGGCTGTTTCCATGTAGGCCGAGGACATGACGGAGAGGATCGCGGCCCGGGTCATGCGCATCATGTGGGCGAGTACGACGAGCACCAGCGTCGCGGTGGGCAGCGCGATCGCCTCGACCCGCTTCAGGAGGCCCATGCCTTCGTAAACGGTGGCCGGAAAGGTCGCGATGCCGAAATTCACCGCGAAATAGAGGATCAGCAGGTAACCGATGAAGAATTCCGGCAGCGAGATCGCCGCGAGCGATATGACGTTGATGATCTTGTCCGGCAGGCGGTTGCGGAAATGCACCGACAGCATGCCGAGCCCGACGGCGAGCGGTACGGCGATGATCGCGGCAAAACCGGCAAGGAAGAGCGAATTGCCGAGCCGGTTGCCGACCTGTTCGGAGACGGAGTTCCGGCTCGCCCAGGACGTGCCGAAATCCCCCTGCACGGCGCCGCCCAGCCATTCGAAGTAGCGGGTGACGAGAGGTCGGTCGAGGCCGAGTTCGGCGCGGATATTGGCGACCGCCTGCGGCGTCGCCGACTGGCCGAGATAGGTGGTGGCGAAATCGCCCGGCAGCGCCTCGACGCCGCCGAAGATCAGCACGGAGACGGCAAAGAGCAGCAGGAGCGACAGCAGCATGCGCTCGACGATCAGGGCGAGAAGCGGGAAACGCTCCCTGAAACGCAGGCCGGGCAGGCTTTCGGTTCCCTGGGAATTGGACATCGGCAAGGACCTCTTCTGAAACGGAAGGAGGATCGCGGTTTTTGCCCGCGATCCCGCAGTCGAGCGGCGAACCGCCTTTCAGAATTCAGGCATCCAGCCAGACGCGGGTGGCGACATAGCCGTTCGACATGTCGTTGCCGATGTCGTGGACGTAGCCCTTCACCTTCTTGCTGGCGGCGTTCACGAAGTCGTTGAACATCGGCAGGATGAGGCCGCCCTCGTCGCGCACCATCAGCGCCATGGCGCGGTACATGTCCTTGCGCTTGCCTTCGTCGAGTTCGGACCGCGCCTCGAGCAGCAGCCTGTCGAAGTCCGGCCGTTTGAAGCGCGTGTCGTTCCAGTCGGCGGTGGAAAGATAGGCGGTGGAATACATCTGGTCCTGGGTCGGGCGGCCGCCCCAATAGGATGTGGAGAAAGGCTGTACGTTCCAGACATTCGTCCAGTAGCCGTCGCCCGGCTCTCGCTTCACCTCGATGTTGATGCCGGCCTTCCTGGCGCTCTGCTGGTAGAGCACGGCGGCATCGACCGCGCCGGGAAAGGCCACTTCCGAGGTGCGCAGCAGCACCGAACCGCTATGGCCCGACTTCTTGTAGTGGAAGGAGGCCTTGTCGGGATCGTAGGCGCGCTGCTCGATCCCTTCCGGGAAGAGCGCGTAGGTGCTGTTGATCGGGAAGTCGTTGCCCACCTTGCCATAACCGCCGAGAATGGTCTTCACCATGTTTTCGCGGTCCATGGCGTATTTGAGCGCGAGCCGCAGGTCGCTGTTGTCGAACGGCGCCTTGTCGCAATGCATGATGAAGACATAGTGGCCGCGCCCCGAAGTCGAGAGGACTTCGACGGTCGGCGCGCGCTTCAGCAGCGCCACCGTCTTCGGGTCCACGCGGTTGATATAATGAACCTGGCCCGAGGAGAGCGCCGCGATGCGTGCCGTTGCGTCGTTCATGGCGATGATTTCGACGGAATCGACAAAACCGCGATCGGAGCGCCAGTCGTCCTTGTTCTTCTCGAAGGTGGCGCGCACGCCGGGCTCGAAGCTTGCGACCTTGTAGGGGCCGGTGCCGATCATGGCGTTCGGATCGTCGGTGCCGCCGTTCGGCTGGATGATCAGATGGTAGTCGGTCAGGAGCAGGGGCAGGTCGGCATTGCCCTCCGTCAGCGTCAGCACGAGGTTGCCGCCGTCCGCCTTGATCTCCTTGATGGATTTCATCACGCCGAGCGCACCCGATTCCGCCTTTTCGTCCGTGTGGCGCTTCAGCGTCGCGACGATATCGTCGATCGTCAGGGTCTTGCCGTTGTGGAATTTCACGCCGGAGCGGATCTTGAAGGTCCAGGTCACGGCATCGGCGGAAGGTTCCCAGCTTTCGGCCAGCGCGGGAACGGGCTTGCCGGTCAACGGCTCGGATTCCACCAGCATGTCGCCCCAGCAACGGCCGGCGGCGAACATGAATTGGGAAAGCGCCTTGGCCGGGTCCCTGGAATCGGTCGCCGCGGCGCCCTCCAGGCCCAGCTTCAGATGCCCGCCCTTCCTGGGCTGCTGTGCCTCGGCGCTTTCGATGAAGAGCTGGCTTGCGGCCGTCAGCGTCAGTCCGGCTGCCATGGCGCGGCCCATGAATTCGCGGCGATTCATGCCGCCCGCGGTCACGCGGCCGGCCAGATATTTCATGAAGTCGTTCATTCCCCTGTTCCTTTTATCGTTGAGCGTTGGAAATGCGTTCTTCGGGCGCATCCTGCGGTTTCCTCCTCCGCGTGCCGGATGCGTCCGTTATCGATGCCGGGAAATGTTCCGGTTGCCGCCGGTCTTTCCGTCCTCATGAGAAGGGTGGATCGCGGCTGTTCTCCGCCGTTCGATCGCACCGGATTCCGTTTCTTGCCGTTGGCGAGGTCTTGCAGGGGATTAAGGTTCGGATCGCGCCCATGCGCTGCATCCTGAGCGACATAAAGTGCCGCCTATGCGACGGTTCGTGCCACATGTGGCTTTTGTTCACGCGATGGGCGGTCGTTCACCCGCGAGCGATCGCATGGAAGAATGTGCCGCTGACAAGGTCGCGACGTCCCCCCGACGGCCCGATTTCCCTGGCCGTACCGTCGGCGATCGTCGCGACGGGCTCATCGGTGCCCCGTGACACCACGCTGGCATAATGAAACTCATGGCCGCGGATGGTTTCGTCCGTTTGCCCGATCGGGCAGGCGGCCAGCAATTTCGCCTGGCGATAGCCGAGGTTCATCCTGCGCTTGGCGAAGCTGGTGCGATGGGAGAGCAGCCCGGCCATGACATGGGTGATGCCGTCGGCATCCTCCAGCGTTTCGCCGAGCACCATGTAGCCGCCGCATTCGCCATGGACGGGCTTCGCGGCGGCGAAGCGCGCGAGGCCCGCCTTGAAATTTTCCGCCGCTGCCAGTTTTCCGGCA
The DNA here is from genome assembly GCF_042429745.1 of Neorhizobium puerariae. Classification (NCBI taxonomy): domain Bacteria; kingdom Pseudomonadati; phylum Pseudomonadota; class Alphaproteobacteria; order Hyphomicrobiales; family Rhizobiaceae; genus Neorhizobium; species Neorhizobium puerariae. The sequence continues at coordinate 165,735 of NZ_JBHMAA010000077.1, forward strand.
TGCAGTTCGGGATAACCGCCGGGCAGCCAGCAGACGTCGCAATCGCGTGGCGGCGCCTCGTCCGCGAGCGGTGAGAAGGGAACGATTTCCGCGCCGCTGGCGCGCCATTCCCGCTGGATATGCGGATAAAGGAAAGTGAAGGCGGCATCCCATGCCAGCGCGATCCTCTGGCCCGGCGGCGGCAAAGCCCTGTCCGGAGAACCCGGCGGGAGATCGAAGGGCTTTGCGGCCGCCAGGATCGCATCGAGGTCGAGCGAGCGTTCCATCGCATCCGCCAGCCGCTCGATATGGGCGTCCATTTCCGGATGTTCACTCGCCTGCACCAGGCCGAGATGCCGTTCGGGCAGGATCAGCGTCGGATCGCGCAGGACGGTGCCGACGACGGGGAGGCCGAGCGCCTCGATCGCATCGCCGGAAAGCTTCCTGTGCCGCTCGCTGCCGGCGCGGTTGAGGATGCAGGCCGCGATCTTCACCGCCGGATCGTAGTGTATAAAGCCGCAGGCGACGGCGGCGGCCGTCTGGCTTTGGCCGGACACGTCCAGCACCAGCAGGACCGGCAGGCCGAAGAGACGTGCGAGATCGGATGCCGCGCCGGACCGGTTCGGTTCGGTGACGATGCCGTCGAACAGGCCCATGGCGCTTTCGATCAGCAGGAGTTCCGCATCCTCCGCCTGTTCCCGCGCCAGGTGACGAAGCAGGTCCGGCGCCATCGCCCAGCTATCGAGATTGAGGCCGGGCAGGCGGGTTGCCGCCTCGTGGAAGCCGGAGTCGATATAGTCGGGGCCTGTCTTGATGCCGCGCACCTTCACCCCGCGGCGGGCGAAGGCACGCAGGAGCCCGATCGTGACGCTGGTCTTGCCGGAGCCGGAGCGCGGCGCGCCGATGATGAGGGCGCGGGCCGTCATTCGGCGCGTCCCGAAAGGACCGCCTGCATGGAGACGATCTTGCCGATGACGATCAGCGCCGGAGCCGCGAAGTTCTGGCGTTCGACCTCCGCCTCGACCGTCGCAAGGGTGGCGATCAGGGAGCGCTCCTGCGGCGTCGTGGCCGACATCAGCACCGCGACGGGTGTTTGCGCCGGCATCCCGCCTTCCATCAGAAGCCTGGCGATCGTGCCGATGGTGCCGACGCCCATATAGACGACGATCGGTTCGCCGGTCCTTGCGAGCGCCTTCCAGTCGAGGTCGCCGGAACTGCCGGCTGCATGGCCGGTCGCCAGCGTGATCGCCCGGCTCATCCCGCGCATGGTGGCGGGAATATTGGCCGCCGCCAATGCCGCAAGGGCGGATGTCATGCCCGGCAGGATGCGGAAAGGAATGTTCTCCCGTGCGAGCGCCTCGGCCTCCTCACCGCCCCGGCCAAAGACGAAGGGATCGCCGCCCTTCAGCCGCAGCACGCGTTTTCCCTTGCGGGCGAGATCGATCAGCAGCCCGGTTATCTCCTCCTGGGAGATCGAAGGCCTGCCCCCGCGTTTTCCCACGAAGACCATTTCCGCCTTCCCGGCGAGTGAGAGCACCGCATCCGAGACGAGCGCATCGTGGACGACGACATCCGCCTTGCCGAGCGCGTCCACCACTTCGAGCGTCAGATGGCGCGGATGGCCCGGGCCCGCGCCCGCGAGCCAGACATGGCCGGGCTGGAAGGCAGGCGCCTCCAGAAGGGTTTCGATGCTTTCGCTCAGATGCATGTGCAAACCTTTTGCCGGCATTCGCCGGCCGGGATATAGAAACGGCCATGGAAGCGGCCAAGGAAACAGACAACAAGAACCTGCGTCGTGGCTGGACCACGGGGACCTGCGCGGCGGCGGCCAGCAAGGCAGCCTGCCTTGCGCTCGTTTCTGGCGGATTTCCGGATATGGTGGAGGTGACGCTGCCCGGCGGCCAGCGGCCGAGCTTCGCCCTCGCCATGGAAGAGGCCGGCGACGGTTTTGCCAGGGCGGGGATCGTCAAGGACGCGGGCGACGATCCGGACGTGACGCACGGCGCGCTGATCATGAGCACGGTGCGGCGTGGGGCTGCCGGCAGCGGCATCACGTTCAGGGCCGGCAAGGGCGTCGGTACGGTCACCCGGCCCGGCCTGCCCCTGCCGCCGGGTGAACCGTCGATCAATCCCGTTCCAAGGAAGATGATCGCCGAGGCGATTGCCGAAGTGGCGGGCGGCGAAAGCGATTTCGAAGTCGAGATTTCCGTCGCCGACGGCGAGAAGATCGCCGAAAGGACGCTGAACGGCCGGCTCGGCATCCTTGGCGGCATATCGATCCTCGGCACGACCGGGATCGTCATTCCCTTTTCCTGCGCGGCCTGGATTCACTCGATCTGGCGCGGCATCGACGTGGCGCGGGCCGCGGGCCTGGCGCATGTGGCCGGTTCCACCGGCAACACCTCCGAAAAGGCGGCGCAGGCGCATCACGGCCTGCCGGAGATCGCCCTGATCGACATGGGCGATTTCGTCGGCGGCATGCTGAAATACCTGCGGGGCCACCCGGTGCAGAAGGTGACGATCGCTGGCGGCGTCGCCAAGATGACCAAGCTCGCGCAGGGCATGCTCGACGTGCATTCCAAACGCGGCCTTGCCGATCTCGAAGCGCTGGCGAAAGTCGCGGCGGAAGCCGGCGCGGATGCCGGCCTGGTGGAGCGTATCGCGGGAGCGAATACGGTTTCGCATGCCTTCGCGCTTGCCGATGGAAACGGGCTGGCGCTCGGCGACCGGATTGCGGCGCTTGCCTGGAAGGCAGCGGCCAGGGCGCTGCACCACCCCGGGGTCGCGCTGGAAATCCTGGTCTATGATCGCGAGGGCCGGCTGGTCGGGCAGGCCCCGTTCACGCCGTCCGATCATTCGGAATCCTTGCCTGCCTGACCCTGTTCCGCTTGCGGCCAGCCGGGCCGGAAACGGCGTACATAGTCGGCATTGTAAAGCTGGCTCTCGACAAAATCGTCTGCGCCCAGGCCTTTGCCGACGAAAATGATCGCGGTGCGTTCGGCCGGTTCGGCAGCAAGCCTTGCCTCGATGTCCGCCAGCGTGCCGCGAATGATCCGCTCCTCCGGCCAGGAGGCGCGCACCACGATCGCGACAGGGCATTCCGGACCGTAGAGCGGCGTCAGTTCGGCGACGATCCTGCTAGCCGCATGAATGGCGAGGTGGATCGCCAGCGTCGCGCCCGTGGTGCCGAAGGCGGCAAGCGTTTCTCCCTCCGGCATTTTCGAGGCGCGGCCGGAAACGCGGGTCAATACGAGGCTCTGCGCCACCTCGGGAATGGTCAGCTCGCGCTTGAGCGCCGCCGCCGCCGCCGCAAAAGAAGGCACGCCGGGGGTCAGCGTATAGTCGATACCGTGTTTTTCCAGCCGCCGGATCTGCTCGGCCACGGCGCTCCAGACTGAAAGATCGCCGGAATGCAGCCGCGCCACATCCTTGCCGGCCCTGTGGGCGGCCACGTATTCGGCCTCGATATCGTCCAGCGACAGCGAGCCTGTATCGACGATCCGCGCGTTCTTCGGGCACCAGTCGAGCAATTCCTTCGGCATGATCGAGCCGGCATAGAGGCAGACGGGCGAGCGGGCGATGATATCCCGGCCGCGAACGGTGATGAGGTCGGCGGCGCCCGGTCCGGCGCCGATGAAATGCACGGTCATGCGCCGTCCTTCATGAACAATTCCCTTGAGCGCGCCAATGCGCAGGTGGCGCCATCGGCGATCAGCCGGGCGACGATGAGTTGCGATCCTTCTCCCGCCCGGGCCAATGCCGCGGCTTCGGAGAGGCTGGGTGTCGCGGTTCGGGCAAGGCTGTGTTTCGAAACGGTTTTCGTTCGGCCTTCGGCCTGTTTCAATACTGTCTCGTCGACAACATGCAGGGGCAGGGCCAGCATTTCCGCAAGTTCGAGAATGCCCGGTTCGTCACGCTTGATCTCGCCGGTCGCAAGGGCCGCAATGGATCGGCGTGAAATGCCTGCCTCCGCGCAGGCGGCATCGACGGCCGAAAGCAGCGCTCTCGCCGATGTCCCCTTGCGGCAGCCCAGACCCGCGACGATCATGGCTTCGTCCAGTTCCATCGGATGACCGGCATGGCCGGTTTCCAGCCGGACATGGCGCCGAGCGGTGCTGCGCGCGAAATCTCGACGCGGGTCAGATCGCCCCCGAGCCTCTCCCGTGCGGCAAGCAGGACCATTTCCATTTCCAGCGTCACGGCATTGGCGACAAGACGGCCGCCTGGTTTCAAAGCCTCGACGGCAGCATCGAACACGCCCGGTTCGCTGCCGCCGCCGCCGATGAAGATCGCGTCCGGCTGGGGCAGGCCGGCGAGCGCCATGGGCGCTTCGCCCACGACGATCTTGAGCCCCGGCACGCCGAAGGCGGAGGCGTTTCGTCCGATCCGCGCCGCCCGCCGGGCATCCGCTTCGATCGCGATGGCTCGGAGAGACGGATCGGCCAGCATCCATTCGATGCCGATCGAGCCGGACCCTGCGCCGATGTCCCAGAGCAGTTCGCCACGCCGGGGCGAAAGCGCTGCAAGCGTCAGGGCGCGGATCTCCCGTTTGGTGATCTGACCGTCATGCTCGAAGAGCGCGTCGTCCAGTCCGAAGCCGCGCGGCAGAATGCGCGCGTCCGCCTTGGCCGCCACCTCGATGGCGACGACGTTCAAGGTATTGATGTCCTGCAATGCAAATTCGCCGGCCCTGGCCGGCCGGATGCGCTCTGCATTGCCGCCCAGCGCTTCCAGCACGGTCATCCGCGAGGCACCGAAGCCGGTCCCGCAGAGCAAGGCCGCCAGTTCCGCCGGTCCTTTTTCATCGGAAGTCAGGGCGATGATCCGCCGGCCGGGATGCAGGAGTGGCCGGACAAGGTCGAGCGGACGGCCATGCAGCGAAACGGTTTCGATCTCCTGCAGCGGCCAGCCGAGCCGGGAAGCGGCCAGCGAAAAGGCCGAGGGAGCGGGATAGGACGTGAATTCATCCGCCGGAACCTGTCGCGAAAGCGTCGCGCCGACGCCGAAGAAGAAGGGATCGCCGGAAGCCAGCACGCAGACCTTTTGGCCGCGCAGCGTCATGACGTCGCGCATCGCCGCATCGAAAGGCATGGGCCAGGGCCGCGCTTCGCCGGCAATCAGGGGGGTTGCGAGTTCCAGATGCCGCCTGCCGCCAAAAACGACGGAGGCGGAGGCGATCGCCGCCCGGGCGTTCTCGCCAAGGCCCTTCACTCCATCCTCGCCGATGCCGACGATGGACAGCCAGCGGCTTTGCGCTAAAGGTCTTCCGTGCGCTAAAGGTTTTCCGGTTGATTCAGGAGACCCGGATTCAGGAAACAAGGTGAAACACTCCATCCTCATTCTCGGCGGCACGGCGGAGGCACGCAAACTGGCGGAAAGGCTCGCCGGCGATCCGCGGTTCGTGACCGAACTTTCGCTTGCCGGCCGCACGCGCGCGCCGGCCGAACAACCGGTGCCGGTGCGGATCGGCGGTTTCGGCGGCCCGCAAGGCCTGGCGGCCTATCTCGGGGAAAAAGGCATTTCGATCCTGATCGACGCCACGCATCCCTATGCGGCGCAGATTTCCCGCAATGCGGCGGATGCGGCAATGCTTGCCGATGTGCCGCTGGTGGCGCTGCGCCGGTTGCCCTGGCAGCGGCAGGCCGGCGATCGCTGGACCGAGGTCGACGGCGTCCCGCAGGCTGTCGAGGCCCTGGGCTCCGTGCCGCGAAAAGTGTTCCTGACCCTTGGCCGGCAGGAGCTTCTGCCTTTCGAGGCCGCGCCGCAGCACCAATACCTCGTCCGCAGCGTCGATCCCGTGGAGCCGCCGCTCGATATACCGCATGCGACCTATATCACGTCCCGCGGTCCCTTCGCGGAAACGGACGAGGCGCGGCTGCTCAGGGATCACGGCATCGAAGTGATCGTCGCCAAGAACAGCGGCGGGTCGGCGAGCTACGGCAAGATCGCCGCCGCCCGCGCGTTTGGCATCGAAACCGTCCTGATCCGCCGGCCGGACCTGCCCGACGTGCCGTCGGCCGAGACCATCGAGGACATGCTCGCATTGCTGGATGGCGGGCTCGATCATGGCCCGGAACCTTTGAAATAGCGGGGCGAATAGACGATCGGGCGTTTCCCTTCCCGTTCGATCAGTTTCGTTTCCACCGTTCCGACGATCACGCAGGTCGCCATGTCGGCCATGCCGCTTTCGGCCTGCGACAACGGGACGATGCGGATCGCCTCGTCCGGCCGTCCCGCCGCCCGGCCGAAAATGACCGGAACCTCGCCTGGAAGATGCCGGCGCAGCAGCGCCAGGGCATCGCCGAGCTGGTGCGGCCGGGCCTTGCTGACCGGGTTGTAGAAGGCCATGACGAAACCCGCGTCCGCCGCGGCGGCCAGCCGCTTTTCGATCACCGCCCATGGCTTCAGGTTGTTGGAAAGCGAAATCGCGCAGAAATCATGTCCCAGCGGCGCGCCTGCCCGGGCCGCCACGGCGAGCATGGCCGTTATGCCCGGAACCACCGAAAAATCGATATCGCGCCATTCGGCCGGGCCTTCGTCGATCGCCTCGCAGACGGCGGCGGCCATCGCGAAGACGCCGGGGTCGCCCCCCGATACGACGCAGACCCTGCCGCCCTTCGCCGCCATTTCGAGCGCGGCCCTGGCGCGGGCCAGTTCCTCGCGGTTGTCGGAGGCATGTCTTTGCTGGTCAGGCCTGAGGTCCAGGCGATCGATATATGGAAAATAGCCGAAAAAGTCCTCCGCTGCCGCCACTGCGGCAAGCGCTTCCGGCGTCATCTGGTCGGGATTGCCCGGTCCGAGGCCGACGACGGTGAGAGATCCGGTCATCCCGCTTCTCCGGGTCGCGTGCTCCAGCCGGGAACCAGCACGATGGAAAAATAGGGGGCCGGGCTTTCGTCCCGCTCTTCCAGCTTCTGCGCCGCGCCATTCGACATGGTGCCGCGCTCCACATAGAGCGCGCCGGAAAGCTTGCCGACCGAAGCCAGCGCACGGCGGATTTTCGGAAGGTTGCGGCCGACCTTCATGATCACGGCGCCGTCCGTGTCCGCCAGCCGCTCGACGAGTTTTTCCTCGGAAAGCGTGCCGGGCAGCACGCTCAGGATATCGTCGCCCTGCACCAGCGGCAGGCCGGTCATCGACCAGCAGCCGGACATGGCGGTGACGCCCGCCACGACCTCGGCCCGATACCGGTTCTGCAGGCGCACATGCAGGTGCATGTAGGAGCCGTAAAACAGCGGATCGCCCTCGCTGAGCACGACCACGTTCTTGCCCGCATCGAGACAGGCGGCGATATCCTCCGCCGAGCGGTCGAAGAAGTCGGAGATCGGGCCGCGATAATCCGCTCCGTCCTTGTGGGTCTCGGTGGTCACCGGATAGACGAGCGGCAGTTCCAGCGTGCCCGGCCGGATATGGGCTTCGACGATGGCGCGGCCGTTGCCCGTGCCGCCTTTCTTGCAGAAGAAGGCGATGACGTCGGCCTCGCCGATGGCGCGCACCGCCTTCAGCGTCAGCAGTTCCGGATCGCCCGGACCGGTGCCGACGCCAGACAGCCTGCCCTTGAGGATCGCCGCGTTCAAAGGCCCGCCCTCGCCAGTGCGTTGACGCAGGCCGCCGTCATGGCCGAGCCGCCCATCCGCCCGCGCACGACGGCATAGGGAATGCCGAGCGTCGATTCCATCAGTGCTTCCTTGGATTCGGCCGCGCCGACGAAGCCGACCGGCATGCCGATGATCGCAGCCGGACGCGGCGCGCCGGCGTCCAGCATTTCCAGCAGGCGGAAAAGAGCCGTGGGTGCATTGCCGATCGCCACGACCGCGCCTTCCATCTCGTCCCAGAGGTCGAGGGCGGCGGCGGAGCGGGTGTTGCCGATCGTCCTGGCAAGCTCGATGGTGCGGCTGTCGCGCAATGTGCAGAGCACGTCGTTGCCGGCCGGCAGGCGGGCGCGGGTAATGCCGTGCGCCACCATCTCGGCGTCGCAATAGATCGGCCTGCCGTCATAAAGCGCGCCGCGCGCGTGGGAGACGAAATCCTTCGAGAAACGGAAATGTTCCGCGGCCTCCACAAGCCCGCAGGCATGGATCATGCGGACCGCGATCTCGGCCTGCTCGGAGGAAAAGGCCGAAAGATCCGCCTCTTCGCGGATGATTGCAAAGGACCGTTCGTAGATGGCATCGCCTTCGCGGATATAATCGTAGCTGTTCATGGTCGTCCCGGTGTGGCTGCCGCAGCCAGCCTCTCCGGTCCCAACCGGGCCAGGCAGGCAGCGGAATTCTCTCCCTTGCGCCGCTCGGCCCGAACGAGATCGGCGATACGGCGAAGAGAGGCGTTGGTATCGGCAAATGCGACGGAGGCAAAGGGCCGGTCGGCAGCTTTGCCCTGTCCGATCAGGGATGTGCCGTCGCTCGTGCCGCAGAGCGTCAGTGCGGAAGGCTCCGGATGGGCGCAGCCTTTCGGGCAGCCGGTCACATGCAGCTTGAACGATCCGTCGAGCAGATCGGCGCATTGCGTCGCGGCGTCGGCGGCGATGTCGTGGGTGGCAACCCTTGCGGAACTGCAGGCCGGGCTTCCGGGGCAGGCGGCGATATGGCTCCGTGGATCGGTTCCGGAGGTTACGAAGCCGCGGCGGCCGGCGAAAACGGCCAATGCCCTGCAGGCTTGGCGCGCCCCGAAGAAGAGAAGCGAATGATCGAGCGTCGGTTTCAGGGATCGGATGCCCAGTCGTTCGGCCTCGGTGCAAAGCGCGGCAAGGTTCTCCGCCCCCGCCTGGCCAAAGGCCGGACCGATGCCGACGGCGTGAAGGCCATCGGAAAGGGCAAACAGGCCGAAGGGCGAGGCCGGAGCCCCGGTCCCGGCCGTCACCAATCCGGTGCCTGAAAAAACGGGCTCTTCATTTGCCGGGAGGCCGTCGCCAAGGTCGCGGCCGCGCGCCCTGGTTCCCGCCGAAGCCAGCCGGCCCAGCAGATCGAGCGCCGCATCGGCTGCCTGTGTTTCACGTAAAACATTGAAAACACGTCCGGTCGCTTCCGTGCCGCCGAGCAGCAGCTTCCATTCCCGGGAGTTGACAGCCGTCAACCTTATGTCCGCGAGCAGATCGGAAAGCCGTAACCGGCCGCGCCCGTCGACGACGACCGCCATTTTCGGCGCCAGTCCCCCGATACCGCGGGCGCCCTGCCGGATCGCTTCGGCGAGCGGACACGGATCGGCGATCTCGGCATCGTCCATGCCGGCGAGCGGCGGCGTCTCCACGGCAAGCCCCTCGCGCAAGGGCAGGTTCAGGGCGCGGACATCGGCATCCAGAAGAGGCGCGGAGGTTTCCGTCAGGCCCCGGACCTGAAGATTGCCGCGGGCGGAAATATCGAGCATTCCGCTGCCGTGCCTCCGGGCCAGGCGGCAAAGCTCCGCCAGTTGCGCGGGCGTGATCGTATCCGTCAGGGCAACACGGGCAAGCAGCCCGTCGCCGGTCATCATCGGCGTGGAAAGCGCCGGGCAGGCGCCGCGTCTCATGTCCAGAGCCTCGTGGTCGAGCGGGAGCGCGGTCATGCGACTTCTCCCCGCTTGCATTCCCGGGCCAGCATTTCGAGCTCGGCATCAACCGCGTTGCGGCGCGGATGCCAGAGACCTCGGCGGAGCGCCGAGCGGAAACGCTCGCCCATGTAGCGCGCGCCCTCCGGGTTCTGGGAGAGCAGGAAATCCCGCACTGCCTCGTCGCCGAGATAGGCGTCGTAGGTGGCGTCGATCAGCGATTGCGGTATGGCATGGGTAGTTTCGGCAAAGCCGATCAGCCTGTCGACGGTCTCCACCAGTTCTGCCGCACCGCGCGGGCCGTGGCGCATCTGGCCGGCGATGAAGCGCGGGTTGATGGCGCGGGCGCGCACGACGCGCGTCACGGCCTCGGAAATCGAGCGGGCCTTCGGCTTCTGCGGGTCTGTCGTGTCGAGGGCGATCACATCCGCCTTCCCCCCGAGTGCAGCCACCGCCGCCGAAAAGCCGCCGATGAAGGCGACATCGGCCGAGCCGTCCAGAAGGTCGCGGCCGGGATCGTCGCCGGTATGGACCAGCAGGTCGGCATCCTGCACGCGTTCGGCAAAGCGCCCGGAAGCCATCGACGTCATGCCTTCCGCTCCGCCGAAGGCATGACTGGTGGCGTCGAGGTAGAGACGGCCGAGCTCCTCGCGCCGATCCCAGGTGCCATCGGCGAGTTTTTCTTCCAGGCCGGAACCGTATGTGCCGGGCGCCGAACCGAAAATGCGTGGCGGCACATGGCCGCGTTTCCGCGTCTCCTCGGCAAGCGGATTGTCGCCCGGCGCTTCCTCCCGGGCGGCGATGGCGCGCATCGCGGCATCCAGCAACGCGATCAGCGCCGAAAACATGTCGCGGAACAGGCCGGAAATGCGCAAGGTCACATCGACGCGCGGGCGGCCGAGGCTCGCCGGCGGCAGCACCTCGATGCCCGTCACCCGGCCGGTTGCCGCATCCTGTACCGGTTTTGCGCCTATCAGGGCCAGAACCTGCGCCACCTCCTCGCCGCCGCTTCTGAGCGAGGCGCTGCCCCAGAGGTCGAAGACGAGGCTTTTCGGCCAGTCGCCATGATCCTGGCAGTAGCGACGGAGAATTTCGTCGGCGCCCCGCTTGCCGAGTTCGAACGCGGTCGGAGTTGGCAGCGTGCGCGGATCGCTGGCGAAGAGATTGCGGCCGGTCGGCATCACGTCGCGGCGTCCGCGCGCCGGCGCGCCCGAGGGGCCGGGGCGGATATGCCCGCCATCCAGCGCATCGAGCAGGGCCTGCCGCTCGGTTTGCGCACTGGCAAGGCGCAACGGGTCGTCGTCGCCGTCCGCTGCCTCGCCGAAGATGTGCTGGCCGTCCTTGATGGCAAAATCCTTGAGGTCGCAGAGGAAGGCGTCGACGCGGGCCAATGCCGTATCCGGATCGTCGTCGCGGGAGACGCCGGCTTCGGAGGCCAGCCCCGTCTCGCGGGCCGTTTCGACGATCAGCTTTGCCAGCCGGTCGCGGCGGCGGCGGTCGAGACCGTCGGCCTGGGCGTATTCGTCGACCAGCAGCTCAAGCCTCTTCTGCTCTTCCGAAAGGCCCGCGCCGGTGAGGACCGGCGGCAGATGGCCGATGGTGACGGCGGAAATCCGCCGCTTGGCGACCGCTGCCTCGCCCGGATTGGAGACGATGAAGGGATAGACGACCGGCAGGCCGCCGGTGACGATTTCCGGGAAGCAATCCTTCGACAGCGCCACCGTCTTGCCCGGCAGCCATTCGAGCGTGCCGTGCGCGCCGACATGCACCGCCGCGTGCGCCTCAAGCGTATCGCGCATCCACTGGCCGAAGGCGATCAGGGCATGGCGCGGGGGCAGGTCGGGGCTGTGGTAATCGGCGCGGCGGTCGGCGTTGCGGCCGCGATCGGGCGCCAGCGCCACCGTGACATTGCCGAATTGCGCGGCCCGGAAGTGGAAGACGCCGTCTTCCGCATTCTCGTCGGTTTCCGGCGGACCCCAGGCGGTTTCGGCGCCGGCCGCCGGCCGGTAGGCGGAAAGCGGATAGGCCCCGGTTCTCCGGTCCAGCAGGTCGAGAAGGTCTCGCGCGGTCGCCGGAATGCCGGAGATGGAATAGCCGGCTATGGAAAGCGCGCGCAACATGGACAGCACGCTTTGCGGTACGTCCAGCCCGACGGCATAGCCGGTGCGGCCCGGTGCGCCCGGATAATCCGGCATCAGGATGACGATCTTCCGTTCTGCGCGCGCGGCAAGCTTCAGGCGCAGGAAGGCTGCGATGCGGTCGGCCACCTGTTCCAGCCGGTCGGGTTCGGGCCGGTTGACCAGACTGGCGGAATTTTCGCCTGCCTTGAAGGAGATCGCGCCTGCCAGGATGCGGCCGTCGAGTTCCGGCAGGACGACATGCATGGCGAGATCGGCGGGGTTCAACCCCCGGCGGCCTTCCATCCAGCCCTCGCGGCGGGTCGTGGCGACGACCGCCTGGAAGACCGGCACGCCAGCCCGGTCGAAGATCGTTTCGCCCTTGTCGTCCGTGCTGCTGGCAAAGGCCGTCGTCGTAATGATCGCGGCGGGCTTGAGGCCTGTTACGGCCTGTTCGACGAAGGCGACGGCATCCGCATCCTTCAGGCCGCTGACGAAGATCGGCAACGGTGCCAATCCGCGCTTCGCCAAAGCCTCGAACAGGGCATCGACCGGCGCGGCATCGTTGGCGAGCAGCATGGAACGATAGAAGAGGATCGGCAGGCGCGGCGCGCCGGATGCGAAGCCGGCCAGCAGGTCGTCGGCCTCGACGATACCCCGGTCCGGCCTGTAGAAACCGGTTTTCGGCATCGGCAGCGCTTGCGCCAGGGCTTTCGTTTCGCCTTTTGCCAGTGCGGCAAGACGAAGGGCGAGCAGCCGCATGTTGTCCGGCCCGCCCTCGCGGAAACAGGCGAGGATGCCGGCAAGCACCTCTTCCGAAACCGTCGAGGCCCCGGCCAGCCGCTCGTCGCGGATGCTGCATTCGCCGGGGAGCAGGGCCAGGGCGATCCTGTTCCGCTTCGCCAGGCGCGACAGTTCGTCCACCCCATAGGCCCAGCGGTCATAACCGCCGAGGATGCGGACGAGGATGACCTTGGCATGGACTGCCGTCTTTTCCAGCCACAGATCGACCGACATCGGGTGACGGAGGTCGGAGAGGTTGGTGAGGGCGAGGTCCGGCCGATTTTCGGCCCATGCCGCGGCCACGCCGTTCAGGTCGCTGCCGGAAAAGGACAGCACCACCACATCGGCCGGCGACTGGTTGAGGTCGACCGGTTCGATCAGGTCGTCCAGTGACGACGATGTGGTGGCGAGTATGTGCATTCCTTTTTCTCTGCGGGCCTTTTCTCTACGGGCCTTTGTCAGGCGGCCAGCATCCTTTCGATCGCCGCGCGGTCGATGCCCTTTTCGCCGATCACGACGAGGCGGCTCCGGCGGGTTTCGTTCGCGCCCCAGGCACGGTCGAAATAATGGTTCACGCGCGATCCTACCGCCTGGACCTGCAGGCGCATCGGCTTGTTCGCGACTTCGACGAAGCCTTTTATGCGCAGAACGTTTTCTGCCTCCGCCGTCTCGGAGATACGCGCGGCCAGCGCCTCGGCATCCGCCACCGCCGGCAGGTCGACGACGAAACTGTCGAAATCGTCGTGGTCGTGGTCCAGCTCGTCGTCGTGATGGGTCTTGCGGTTCTCGATGTCGTCCTCGACGGCGAGGCCGAGGCCGATCAGCACGCCCGGATCGATTGCGCCGTTTGCGGCAGGCACGATTTTCACCGCCCGCGGCAGATGCGCCTGAACGCGGCCCTTGGCGGCGGCGAGCGAAGCCTGGTCGAGAAGATCGGTCTTGGTCAGCACGATCATGTCGGCGCAGGCGACCTGATCCTCGAACACTTCCTCGACCGGATCGTCATGATCGATCGAACCGTCGGCCTCGCGCTGGGCTTCCAGGGCGTCGTGGTCGTCGGCGACCCGGCCCTCGGCCAGCGCGACGCCGTCCACCACCGCCACCACGCCGTCCACGGTCACGCGCGCCTTCACATCCGGCCACTGGAAGGCCTGGACGAGCGGTTTCGGCAGCGCAAGGCCGGAGGTTTCGATGAGGATATGGTCGACGCGCGGTTCGCGGGACAGGATCTGGTCGATCGCCGGCACGAAATCGTCGGCCACGGTGCAGCAGATGCAGCCGTTGGCGAGCTCGATGATGTTGTCTTCCGGGCAACTCTCGATGCCGCAGCCCTTCAGCACCTCGCCGTCGATGCCGACATCGCCGAATTCGTTGACGATGATCGCCAGCCGTTTGCCGTCCAGCTTCTCGATCAGGTTGCGGATCAGCGTTGTCTTGCCGGCGCCCAGGAACCCGGTGACGACGGTGCAGGGAACGCGGCCGAAAGAGACGGTCATGATGGCATGTCCTCGTGATGATGGAAGGGGGGAATGCGGGCCGTCATGCCCTTGCCGCGCAGGCAGGCGGGACGGCCGCGAAGAGGAAGGAAACCGCGCTCGTCGCCGGCGAGCATCATCGCGCCGGCGACGATATCCTCGACGTTTTCAAGCGACAGATGGCCGAACACATAGGACCAGCCGGAACGGTGGTTGAAGGCCGCGCTCGGGCTCTTCTCGCAATTGGCGAGGCAGGTGACGGGCCTGACGGCAAGTGGCCTGCCGGCTGCCGCAGCCTTCAGCGCCTCGATCATCGCCACGCCCGGACGCACGTCGCCATCCGTTTCGTCGCGGCAATTCGTGCAGACGAAGATCGTCACGTCGATATCGGGATCGTTCCTGTGCTCGTCACTCATCGTCTGGCCGCGTTACCGCCGGGATATCTCAAGATCGGGGCGCGGAACAGGAGGGGCAAGCCGCCTGCGGTGAATGAGCGAACCTCTCCGGAGCACCCCGCCCGGCGAGCCTTGTTGTCCAAACGGCAGGTCTCCTGGCTCGCGGGTCGCCGCCATTTGCCTGCCTTCCCGGATCGCTCCAGTGGCTTTTCGGCAGATGGCTCGCCGCCTACAGTTGCGGGGGCAGCCGCGGCATTGATCCGGATAGAAGGATCGCACCGCATTCTCTCTTAGCCCCTTCCGTTGCCGGAAAAGGACCGTCTTTCTTCAACTACGCCCGGTCGCAGGCCCGTGTCAATGGAGACAGTGGGGAGACGGCGGGGGAGACGGTAGGCGTCGCAAAGGCGATTGCCCGTGCGGCAAATTCGTCTATAGTGACCCTGCCTACGGTGCCCGAACGGGCCTTGAGAGGGAATGCGGTGCGACGGCTCCTGCCGTCCAGCCCGCGGCTGCCCCCGCAACTGTAAGCGGAAAGTCTTCGTCCATCATGCCACTGGAGCGATCCGGGAAGGCGGGCGAGGGCGCCTGATCCGCGAGCCAGGAGACCTGCCAGAGGCGACTGGAAACTTGAACGACCCTCGGGTGGAGGGTGAAAGGACATAACCATGGTTACGAAATCTGCTGCCACCGCAGTCAGCGTTTCCACCTCGAAGATCATTCCCCTCAGCATGACGGCGCTGCTGGGCCTTTTCGTCGTCGGCTTCGTCGGCTTCTCGCATATGGAAGTCGTGCATAACGCCGCGCACGATTCGCGCCATTCCTTCGCATTCCCCTGCCACTAAGGGGAGTTTCCCATGTCGTTGTTTCGTAACATCGTCTTTGCGGCGGTGATCGCCGGGCTGTTGTCCGGATTGCTGCTGACCGTGATGCAGAGCTTCTCCACCGTCCCGCTGATCCTGCAGGCGGAGACCTATGAAAACGCCGCTCCCGAAGCCGGCCACAGCCACGAGGCTGCGCCGGCTGCCGGTGCAACGGCGCCGGCCGCTGCGGACCATCATCACGACGAGGAAGCGTGGATGCCGGCGGACGGTTTCGAGCGTTTCATCTACACCGCGGCCGCGGACGTGCTGGCCGCCATCGGTTTCGGCCTCGTGATGATCGCGGGTGCGGAAGCGCTGGGCGGTTTCGGAGGATGGCGCGGCGGCCTGCTGTTCGGCATCGCGGGTTTCCTTACCGTCAGCCTTGCCCCCGGCCTCGGGCTGCCGCCCGAACTGCCGGGCATGCCGGCGGCGGAACTCGGTCCTCGCCAGATCTGGTGGGTTTCGACAGCCGTCTGCACGGCCGCCGGCCTCGGCCTGCTTGCCTACACGCGCTCGGCCGTGCTGGCGGCGCTGGCGATCGTTCTGCTGATCGCGCCGCATCTTGTCGGCGCGCCGCTGCCGCCAAGCCATGAAACGGCCGTGCCGATCGAACTGCACGCCCGCTTCGTCAATGCGGTCTATGCCACGAACCTGGTTTTCTGGGCGGCGCTGGGCACGCTTGCCGGCGTGATCCGCGAAAGATTTCGCGCCGGCGAGGATGTTGCCGTGCGTTCTTCCACGGAGCTGGCTTCGCGGTGAAGGAGATCGACGAAACATCCGCCGAACGCCATCGCGCCAAGATGGCGAACCGCAAGGCGGTTCAGGATGCGGAAGTGGCCGGGAAGACCCTCGAAAAGGGTCTTCTCATCGTCCATACCGGTCCCGGCAAAGGCAAGTCCACCGCCGCTTTCGGTCTGGCGCTGCGCATGCTCGGCAACAATCGCCGTGTCGGCGTCGTGCAGTTCATCAAGGGTGCCTGGTCGACCGGCGAGCAGCCCGCACTGGCCACCTTCGGCGACCGTGTCGTGTGGCATACGATGGGCGAAGGTTTCACCTGGGAAACCCAGGACCTGCAGCGCGACATCGCGGCCGCCGAAAAAGCCTGGGAAAAGGCGCTCGACCTGATGGCGGACGAGACGATCGGGCTCGTCATCCTCGACGAGCTCAACATCGCGCTGCGCTACGACTATCTCGACCTGGACAAGGTGATCGCCGCGCTTCAGGCCCGCAGGCCGGACCTGCATGTGGTCGTGACCGGCCGCAATGCCAAGCCGGCGCTGATCGAGGCGGCCGACATGGTCACCGAGATGACGCTGGTGAAACATCATTTCAAGGCCGGGGTGAAGGCTCAGGCCGGCATCGAGTTCTGAACAATGGCCGCGATCGGTTTCGCTCGGGCGCTGATGTTTCAGGGAACGGGTTCGGATGTGGGCAAGTCGCTGGTCGTGGCTGGGCTTGCCCGCGCCTTCACGCTGCGCGGACTGAGGGTCCTGCCCTTCAAGCCGCAGAACATGTCGAACAATGCGGCGGTGACCGCGGATGGCGGCGAGATCGGCCGGGCGCAGGCGCTTCAGGCGCGCGCCGCGAAAGTGCCGCTCAGCGTCCACATGAACCCGGTACTGCTCAAACCGCAGAGCGATGTCGGCGCGCAGGTCGTGGTTCAGGGCAGGGTCGAAGGCAATGCCGGGGCCGCCGAATATCAGCACCTCAAGCCGAAGCTGATGCCGCGCGTGCTGGAAAGTTTCGAGCTGCTGCGGGCAAAGGCCGATCTGGTGCTGGTCGAAGGGGCAGGCAGTGCTTCGGAGATCAACCTCCGCCAGAACGACATCGCCAATATGGGCTTTGCCCGCGCGGCGGATGTGCCGGTCGTGCTGATCGGCGATATCGACCGGGGCGGCGTGATCGCCAGCCTCGCGGGCACGAAGCTGGTGCTTTCGCCGGACGACGCGGCGATGATCCGGGGTTTTGTCGTCAACCGTTTTCGCGGCGATCCGGCGCTGTTTGCCGAAGGCATGCGGATGATCGGCGACCTGACCGGCTGGCGGTCGATCGGGCTGCTGCCGCATTTTGCGGATGCCGCCCGCCTGCCGGCAGAGGATGCGCTTGGCCTGAACGGTCCTTCCGCCTGCAAACCCGGTGCCAAGATCCGCGTCGCGGTGCCGATCCTGCCGCATATCTCCAATTTCGACGATCTCGATCCGCTGGAGGCCGAGCCGGAAGTGGAGCTTCTCCGCGTTCGGGCCGGGCAGGCCATTCCCGGCGATTGCGATCTGATCCTGCTGGTCGGATCGAAGGCGACGATTTCCGATCTTTCAGCGTTGAAGGACGCGGGTTTCGACGTCGATATCGCCGCGCATGCGCGGAGGGGCGGGCGGGTGCTCGGTCTGTGCGGCGGCTATCAGATGCTGGGGCGGAGGATTTCCGATCCGGAGGGGATCGAAGGGCCTCCGGGTTCTGTCGAGGGGCTCGGCCTGCTCGATGTCGAGACGGTGCTTTCCGGCGACAAGCGGCTGGAGGCGGTCTCCGGCACCAGTTTCGACGGCATTTCCCTGTCCGGTTACGAGATGCATGTGGGCCGGACGGCGGGGCCGGATTGCGCGCGGCCTTTCGCTACGGTCGGGGGCGGATCTGCGGATGGCGCGACGTCGGCCGGCGGCCAGGTCTGGGGCAGCTATCTGCATGGCCTGTTCGCCGATGACCGGCAGCGCTCCGCCTGGCTGACGCGGCTCGGCGGCCCGGCGTCGGGTCTCGACTACGAGGCGGGTGTGGACGACGTGCTCGACCGGCTGGCAGCGCACATGGAAAGGCACCTCGATCTCGATGGACTGCTCACGCTTGCCAGATGATCCACGCCAGAAGGCCGAAGAGGCCGATCAGCAGGCCATCCGCCACGCGGGCGAGTTTCAGCGCACGAAGGATGTCGTCGCGGGTGAGTTCCGGGCGGCCGCCCTCGCCCATGAACCGCGCTTCGATCATCTGCCCGCCATAGCTTCGCGGGCCGGCGAGCGCGATGCCGAGCGCACCGGCCATCGCCGCTTCCGGCCAGCCGGCATTCGGCGAGCGGTGATGCCTCGCATCGCGCAGCACGGCCCTGATCGCATTTCCCGGCGAAGCCCGGTCGATGAAAAAGGCCGCCATCACGAACAGCAACGCGCTCAGCCGCGAGGCCGGCAGGTTGATGAGGTCGTCGAACCGCGCCGCCGCCCAGCCGAAGGCTTCATGGCGGGGGGAGCGGTGGCCGATCATGCTGTCGGCGGTGTTGGCCGCCTTGTAGGCCGCGCCGCCCGCAAGCCCGCCAACACCCATCCAGAAAGCCGGAGCCACGACGCCGTCGGAAAAATTCTCCGCCAGGCTTTCGATCGCCGCGCGGCAGACGGCCGCCTCGTCGAGCTTTTCAGGATCGCGGCCGACGATCATCGAAACCGCCTTGCGGCCTGCTTCGAGCCCGCCCTTCCTGAGCGCATCGGCGACGGCCTCGACATGGCTTTCAAGGCTTTTCTGGGCGGGCAGGCTGGCCGCGGCGAGAACCAGCAGGATCGGCCCGAACGGCAGGACGAGCAGGACGCGTTCCGCCATCAGCGCGGCCGCGGCCGTCACGCCCAGCAGAACAGCCAGGGCCAGCACGCCCATGCGCCTGCGGGCGGCGAAATCGTCGGTCTCGCGGTTCCAGCCGGCATCGAGCCGGGATATCAGCTTGCCGATCCAGGTGACCGGGTGGCCGATACGCCGGAAAAGCCAGTCCGGGTATCCGAAGATGCGCTCCACGATCAGCGCGAAAAATGCAAGAAGGAACATTAGCGGTGGCAGGCCCAGAAAGTCGGCATGAAGTTGGTGGTCCGATTGCGCATGGCGGCAATCTTTCCCGCGCTCGGGCGCTGTTTCCGCATGCGCCCGAACCCTGGATCGATCTTTCCACCGGCATCAGCCCCTATTCCTATCCGCACTCGCCCATCCCCGGCAATGCCTTCGCGCGACTGCCGGAGCCGGCTTTGGCACAGGAACTGAAATCCATCGCGGCCAATGCCTATGGCGCGCCGTCGGCGACGCATATCGCAGCAGGACCGGGCACGCAGATCCTCCTGCCGATCGTCGCCGGACTGATGGGCTCGGGCGTAAACCGGGCCGGTGTGCTGTCGCCGACCTACGCGGAACATGCCCGGGCCGCCCGCCTTTCCGGACTTGACGTCACCGAGACGGAAGATCTCGAGCGGCTCGCGGCTGGGCGGCTGGCGGTCATTGTCAATCCCAACAATCCGACCGGCCGCGTCATTTCGAAAAGCGACCTGCTCGCGCTGGCCGCCCTGATGCGCGCCAAGGGCGGTCTGCTGGTCGTCGACGAAGCCTTCATGGATGTCTCCGACGCCGAGAGCGTTGCGGATGCGGTGGAGGAAGGCGGCCTCGTCGTCCTTCGATCCTTCGGCAAGTTCTATGGCATGGCGGGTCTGCGGCTCGGTTTTGCAATGGCTCATCCGGATATCGTCGGAAAGATCGAGGACCGGCTCGGCCCGTGGGCGGTTTCCGGGCCTGCATTGCATATAGCTGGCGAGGCGCTGGCCGACGACGGCTGGCAACGCGCGATGCGGACGACGCTGAAGGCGGATGCGGCGCGGCTCGACGGACTTCTGGCCGCAGCGGGCGTTCCGGTCGCGGGCGGTACGTCGCTCTTCCGTTTTATTCGCGATGCCCGCGTGCAAACGCTTTTCCGGCATCTCGGCGAGGGCGGTATCCTTGCAAGGCGGTTCGAAGAGCGGCCGGACGATCTGCGCATCGGCCTGCCCGGCAGGGACGATTGGGCAAGGGTTGAGGAAGCGCTGAAAACTTTTTAGCCGGCGAATGTGTCGCGCCAGGCCGGCTGTG
Organism: Neorhizobium puerariae; assembly: GCF_042429745.1. Classification (NCBI taxonomy): domain Bacteria; kingdom Pseudomonadati; phylum Pseudomonadota; class Alphaproteobacteria; order Hyphomicrobiales; family Rhizobiaceae; genus Neorhizobium; species Neorhizobium puerariae. The sequence goes on from NZ_JBHMAA010000077.1 coordinate 185,723, forward strand.
CATCGGGCACCGGCAAGGCCCTCGCTTCGTAGACGCCTCGGGCGACGGCGCGGGCCGTCACCAGTGTTGCCAGATGGCAGAGCTCGGCAAACGCGGCCATGTCGCCCAGGGGTTTCGCGCCGGTCGCGGCCGAAAAGATCGTGTCGCCATCGCCCGGCAGATGCGCAGGCAGCACGGCGCGGGCGAGCCCGTCATGCGCCATGATCGAAAGCCGGTGCGCCTGGGCCTTGGTTAGCACGGCGTCGGTGGCGATGACGCCGATTGTCGTGGCTTTCAGGCTGACGCCCTTCATCCGCAGGGCCGAGTGGTCCCCGGTGAATTTTTCCGGCAGGCCGAGGCCGCCGAACTCGCCAGCCCGTTCGAAGGGAGCCGCCCAGAAATGCGGGCCATCGCCTACCGTCGCGGAGCCCATGGCATTGACGGTGAGCAGGGCTGCGATCGTGTGGCCCGCCGACGTCGTCGCGCTGGCGGAGCCGAGCCCGCCCTTGAACGTGGCCGTGGTGGCGCCCGTGCCGGCGCCGACGGTCCCGAGCGGAAACGCGTCCTTTGCCGCCGCCTTGAAGGCGTCGTAGCCCATGTCGCGATAGGGCGAATGCAGGCCCCAGTCCTTGTCGCCGCCGTTCAGGAGATCCATGAGGATCGCCTGCGGCACGATCGGCACGCGCACCGAACCCACCTGGAAGCCGCGGCCGATCTCGCGCAGCCCCGCCTGCACGCCGCCGGCCGCATCGAGCCCGAAGGCCGAGCCGCCGGAAAGCACGAAGGCATCCACCGCCTGCACTGTCATGGACGGGTCGAGCAGGGCCGTATCGCGTCCGCCCGGCGCGCCGCCGAGCACGGAGCCGGAGGCGATCGCCGGCTCGTCGAAGACGATCGCCGTGACCCCGGAACCCAGCGCAAGGTCGGTCGCGTGGCCGACGGCCACGCCTTCGATATCGGTCAGCAGGTTCACGGGCGGCACCTCGCGGTCACTCGATGTCGAACCTGACGCCCTGCGCCAGCGGCAGGGTGCGGCCGTAGTTCAGCGTGTTGGTGGCGCGGCGCATATAGGCTTTCCAGGCGTCCGAACCGGATTCGCGTCCGCCGCCGGTTTCCTTCTCGCCGCCGAAGGCCCCGCCGATCTCGGCGCCCGAGGGGCCGATATTGACGTTGGCGATGCCGCAATCCGAGCCGCGGGCGGAGACGAACGTCTCGGCCTCGCGCATGTCATTGGTGAAGATCGAGGAAGAGAGGCCCTGCGGCACGTCGTTATGCAGTTTCAGCGCCTCGTCGAAGCTCGAATATTTCATCACGTAGAGGATCGGCGCGAAGGTTTCCTCCTTCACCGGTCCGGTCTGGGCCGGCATCTCGACGATCGCCGGACGGACGTAATAGGCATCGGCCGCCTCGTTCTGGTGAACGCGCTCGCCGCCGGTCACCTTGCCGCCTTCCGAGCTTGCGGCGTCCAGGGCATCCCGCATCCTGTCGTAGGCCGCCTTGTCGATCAGCGGGCCGACGAGGTTGCCGTTTTCGAGCGGCGAGCCGATCGTGACCGACTGGTAGGCCTTGGTCAGGCGCGGCACGAGCGTGTCGTAGACGCTGTCATGCACGAAGAGGCGGCGCAGCGTCGTGCAGCGCTGGCCGGCCGTGCCCATGGCGGCGAAGGCGACGCCGCGCAAAGTCAGGTCGAGATCGGCCGTCGGGGCGACGATCGCGGCATTGTTGCCGCCGAGTTCGAGGATGGAACGGGCGAAACGCCGGGCGAGACGCGGGCCGACGGCGCGGCCCATGGCGGTGGAGCCGGTGGCGGAGACCAGCGGCACTTTCTCGTGGTCGACCAGCACTTCGCCGATCTCGCGGCCGCCGATCAGGAGGGTCGAAAGGTTCTTCGGCGCCGTGCCGCCCTCGGCGACGAAACGGGCGAGCGCCCTGTCGAAGATCGCCTGGGTGGCGAGCGCCGTCAGCGGCGTCTTTTCGGACGGCTTCCAGACCGTGGAATTGCCGCAGACGATGGCGAGCGCCGCATTCCAGGACCAGACGGCGACCGGAAAATTGAAGGCGGAGATGATGCCGATGGCGCCAAGCGGATGCCAGGTCTCCATCATGCGGTGTTCGGAACGCTCGGTGGCGATCGTCAGGCCGTAGAGCTGGCGGGAGAGGCCGACCGCGAAATCGCAGATGTCGATCATTTCCTGCACTTCGCCGAGGCCTTCGGACGTGACCTTGCCGACCTCGATCGAAACGAGGCGTCCGAGCGCGCTCTTTGCCGCGCGCAGCTCCTCGCCGAGCAGGCGGATCAGTTCTCCGCGCCTGGGGGCCGGCACCAGCCGCCATTCGAGAAAGGCCTCGTGGGCCGCCTCGATCGCTTTTCCGGCGTCCGCGGCGCTGATCTCCGGCAGCCTGCCGATCCCGGACCCGGTGACCGGCGAGCGGACCGCAAGCGTTCCCCCGGTGTAACTCCCGGGCTTCACGCCGAGATTGCCGAGGATATCTTTCACTTCGGCGGCAAGATCGAGAGTGGCAAGCGTCATGTCTGTCTCCGGGATGGACTTTCGGTCAATCTACAAATCGGCGGCGGTTTGACAATCAGGTCGTGTCGTCAGAGCCGCTCGCCGGTGAAATGGGCGATCTGCGCGCCCGCCTCGTAATAGGCCTCCCTGATCGAGCGGAAGGCGGGTTCCTGCATGTCGGTCAGCGGCAGCGGCAGGTCGGCTTCGGGCACGTCCCCGAGGATATGCCGGGCGAGGAGCCTGCCGAACGCCGTGCCCGGCGCGATGCCGCGGCCATTATAGCCGGAAAAGCCGACGACGTTGTGGCCGAACTTGTGGAAGCGTGGCAGGGCGTTGCCGGTCATGCCGATCTGGCCATACCATTCGGCTTCGAATTCCAGCTTGTCTCCCATGGGGCCGAGCTGCGGGAAAAGCCGCTTCAGCGAGCGTCTGGCCCAGTTCCTGTGGATCGCCGTTCCGGCGCCGCGCAGCGCGCCGACCGAACCGAAGACCAGTCGTCCGGCCTGGTCCATGCGGAAGGAGGAGAGGATATCCTTCGTGTCCCAGCAGCCCTCGCGGCCGGGAAGGATGGAACGGCGCAGGTTGTCGCCGAGCGGCCTGGTCGCCAGGTTGAAATAGGGCAGGTAGACCTGTTCGCGGCGAACGCTTTCCCACGGGCCCGTGCTGTAGGCATCCGTCGCGACGATGATCCAGTCGGCGGAAACCTCGCCCCCCGCGGTCCTTACGAATTTGCGGCCGTTCGTCTCGCCGGTTTCGATGACCGGGCTGCCGGTGTGCAGTCTCGCGCCGGCCATGACCGCGGCATGGGCGAGACCACGGGCATAGGCGAGCGGCTGCAGCGTGCCGGCGCGCATGTCGAGCAGCGATCCGGCATAGGCGCCGGAGCCGATGCGGCGTTCCGTCCCGGCAGCGTCGAGCAGGGTCACGGGAGCACCGCGCTTCTGCCATTGGCGGGCGCGCTCCTCCAGCTCCTTCATTCCTTCCGGCCCGACGGCGCAATGCAGCGTTCCGTTCCGCTCCAGCTCGCAGGCAATGCCGTGTCTGTCGATCAGTTCGCGGACGAGATAGGGAGCCTGGCCCAGAAAATCGAGCAGCTTTTCGCCGTGATCCGGCCCGAGCTCCTTCGTGAAATCGTCGGGCATGACCCACATGCCGGCATTGATGAGGCCGACATTGCGGCCGGCGCCGCCAAAACCGATCTCCGCCGCCTCCAGCAGCCGGACGTTCACGCCGGCCTCGGCCAGATGCAGCGCCGCCGACAGGCCCGTATAGCCGCCGCCGACAATCGCGACATCGGCGGAAGCAGGCTCCTCCAGCCGCGGCGTGAGGGGCGGATGGGGCGCGGTCTTTTCCCACAGGCCGTGAGAGCGGGGATCGTTCAGCATGATGGATTGTCCGGAAGCGTCACTCGCAGACTCTTTACAGGGGCCATTTATCGATGAATATCGACATGTTCTCAACAGGTCATTCGCTGGAGGAATGACATGCTGCCGCCCCGCCGTTTCCTTCCCTCGTTCTCGCTGCTCTCGGCTTTCGAAGCGGCGGCGCGCACCGGCAGCGTCACCGCAGCGGCAAACGAACTCGGCCTCACCCAGAGCGCTGTCAGCCGCCAGATTTCGGCATTGGAAAAACAGCTCGGCGTGGCGCTTTTCCTGCGCGAACGGCAGACGATCCGGCTGACGCTTGCCGGCGACGCCTATGCCCGCGAGGTGCGGGAGGCCCTGCGGCGCATCTCGAATGCCTCGCTCAACCTCAGGGCCAATCCTTCCGGCGGCACGCTGAACCTCGCCATCCTGCCGTTCTTCGGCACGCGCTGGCTGACGCCGCGGATCGGACGTTTTCTCGATGCGCATCCTGATATCGTCGTGAACCTGACAACCCGGCTGGAACCGTTCGATTTCCGGTTCGACACGCTGGATGCGGCAATCCATTTCGGTGCGGCGCGCTGGCCGGGCGCGGCGCTTACCTTCCTGATGAACGAGGAAGTGGTGCCGGCCTGCAGCCCCGGCTTCAAGAACCGCTACCACCTGGAAACGCCGGCGGACGTCCTGAAAGGGCCTCTCCTGCATCTCAACACGCGGCCGGATGCGTGGGAACTATGGTTCACCGGCAACGGGGTCCGGTTCGATGCGTTGCACGGCATGCTGTTCGACCAGTTCATGACCATGGTCGAGGCGGCGGCGGCCGGGCTCGGTGCAGCGCTGCTGCCGCGTTTCCTGATCGACCGGGAACTGGAGCAGAGCCTGCTGGTGCCGGCGGTCGAGGCACAGGTCCTGGAAACCGGGCAATACCATCTTGCCTATCCGCCCGACCGCGCCACTTATCCGCCCCTCGCGGCCTTCCGGGACTGGCTCGTTGCGGAGATCGACCGGGACCGGCTTGCGAACGGAAGTCGTATCGGCCAATAGTCGGCATCGCCATCATGATCACAAGGCGATCCGATCGACGGGAAAGATACCATGAAACCCATTTTCGTGCAGCTCCGCTGCAAGCCGGGCAAGACCTACGAGGTGGCCGACGCCATCTACAAGACCGAGCTCGTCTCCGAACTCTATTCCACCAGCGGCGACTGGGATCTTCTTCTGAAGATCTATATCAAGGAAAACGACGAGATCGGCCGGTTCGTCAACGAGAAGATCGCCGCCATTCCCGGCATCGAGCGCTCGCTGACGACGATCACCTTCACCGCCTTCTGAGCGGCAGTAAAAAAGCCGCCCGAAGGCGGCTTTTTGGTGCAATTGTCAAAATAGTCTCAGACATGCGCCGTCGGCGCAATATTGCGCGAGCGAACGAGGTCGCGGATCGCGACGCGCACGTCATCGGCGGAATCGAAACGTTGTTCGTCCAGGTCGATGACGTGGAATTTCACGGCGATGAACTTCAGCCGATCCGCGTCCGGAATGACAATACCGACGGGTTCCCCGCCGAACTCAATAACTTGCTTCTGCATGGCAGACTCCCGCAATGGCTGCTTCGACACAGCTCTGGCGAATGAAATTTTCAGGAACGATTGAACCGAAAGCGTTACATTCGACAGCACGGAAGGGAGCAGCGATCCGTGCCGATCAGTTTGGACGCATCTTCACCGAAGGCGGCGACGCGAACGGATTTAAACATTGTCACTCTCCCTTTTGGTGTTGCGCAAAAATCGATCGAAGCCATCCGATCGAACGAGGACGAACTGTAAGTGAGTCCCACAGTGCGATCAACGAAAATCGGTATAACTAGAATTTTTTTCCGACCGATGACAGGAACAAGGCAGAATTGTGAAATTTCATTCGCGAATTCATGGCCACCGTCCATCTGCGTCTAAATAGGTTGCTTTCCCACCGACGCAAGAACCGGGCCTGGAAATTTCCGGCCCGGGGCAGGTTCAACTTTCCGAGAGGATCGCTTCGAGGCGGGCGATCAGAAGATCGGCGCTTTCACGCGAGAAGCAGAGCGGGGGCGCGATCATGAGCCTGGCATGGCCGCCCGGGGCGGTGAGGATGCCGTTTTCTCCGAGCGCGTCGTGAACGGTTCTCGCCGCGGCATCGCCTTCGAATGCAAGGGCCAGATGAAGCCCCGTTCCCCGCACCGCCTGGATCGTCGGATGGCGGGCTGCAAGCTCCTCGAGGCCGGCTTTCAGGTGATCGCCGACAAGACGGGCGTTGTCCCGGAGCGTTTCCTCGTCGCATATGTCGAGGATGGTCGACGCGGCCATGCAGGCCACGGGGCCCGGCCGGTCCGCGACGATATCCAGGGAGGCGGCGATCGTCTCGCGGGTGAAGAGAACGGCGACGTCCTCGCCGGGAAAACCGGCCAGGACGATGTCGGGCGCGAGATTCGACGCTTCGAAACCCCAGGCATGGTGGCCCGGTCTTCCCCAGCCGGTCGATGTCTCGTCGACGATGAGGAGGCCTCCGGTGCGGGCGAGTGCGTCCAGCGCATCCGGAAGGCGGTCGTCGGGATGCGGAGGAATACCGGCAAGCAGCAGTCCCGCCTTGTCGCCTTCTTCAAGCGCCGTTGCCGCGCCTTCCATACTGTCGGCGCAGACGACCGCCGTATCGTTGGCCGACTGGGGGGCGACGCCGACAATGCCGTTCCGGGCGGCATGGGTGCGGGCAAGGTTCAGGGCGTGATCGAGGACATCGTCGTGGCGCCGCACCACGAGCATGGTTTCAAGCCCTTGCGGCGCCAGATCACGCAGGCGCCGCGAAAGCGCCTCTTCCGCTTCGGAAGGGCCGGAGAACGGCGTGTCCAGAAGCAGGCGCTGACGGTAGATCGCCACCGCGAGGCCGGGATGTCCATGCCCGACCAGAGGGGCGTTTCCGGTGAGGTCGAGCAGCCCGTGGCCGCGGGCGTCGAAGAGATGTTCCTTCCAGCCGCGGACGGGCCGGTCGGGGTGTTTCGGAGCCGGCGCGTCCGCTTCGATGCTGAGCAGGACGGCAGGCGACGGGCAAAGCCTGGACCACGTACCAGCCCTGCCGGGCGCGCAGAAGAGGGGCGGGACGAGGTCCGGATCGCGGCAGAGGCGCAGGCGCAGGCCGCCAACGGCGTTTTCCGCGCCGGCGACCGTGCCGAGCGTCTCGCCCGCACCAAGTTCCGTATCCTCATCGAGCGCGCAGTCGAGGCCTTCGACATGCAGCGCCAGTTCGCGTCCGGCAAAGACGAGTTGCGGGCCTGCGCTTTTCAGCGTTCCGGCAAAGGGCGCCGTCGCCACGGTGCCGGCCGGCACGCAGACGTCGATATGGAGCGCGAAATTCTCGGCCTCCTCCCCGGGGCCGGTCGAGGCTTTCGAAAGGCGAAATTCTCCGTAGCGGGTGCTTCCGCGCCCGGTTTCCCAGGCGATGCGGGCGAGAAGCTTCCAGTCGATTTCCGGATCGGCCCAGTTGCCGCCGTAAAGCAGCGGGCTCGCGATGCCGAGATCGACGAGCCGGATCGTCTCCGGGTCGATGTCCGGCAGAAGGCGGCCGATATCCGGCAGGGGTTTCGCCATCCCCGTGGCGTCGAGGACGGCGGCCAGCACCAGCGTCGGGGAAACGGAGGTTGCCGCATCGAGCACGGCGCGCCGCTTTTCGGTTTCGGCCTGCGCCTGGTGATCCTCGGGAAACCGGACCCGCCTGTTTTCGGCCTTGGCCGCCAGTATCCCCGTGCGGGCGACCGTGAGCGGCCAGAGGGCTTCGAGTTCGGCCAGGGTGAGGGGGTGTATCTCGTGATAGGCGCGGACGGCCGGAAGCAGGGCGAAGGGATCGCCGTCGAGATTCGCGAGCATGTAGGCGCAGGTATTGGCGAAGCCCGCGACGAGCCAGCCCCTGGAAATGCCGGTGAAATCCGTCACTCCGGTCGGAAGCCAGACGCCGTCCGCCACATCGCCGACGACGGCGTCGGCATCGAGGTTCTGGTGCGTGGCGGCGACGCGCAGGCTGCCGCCGAGCGGCTGGATGCGCCGCAATGCCGTGACCATGACCTTCGCTATGACATCGCGCACCTCCTGGTCCGAGACTGAGGAGAGCAATGCGACCGTCTGCGGGCCTGCCTTGCGCAGGTCTCCTTCCGGCTCGCGCTCCAGGGTGGGGTGTTCGAAATCCTGCAGGCTTCTGGCCAGCGCGGCGGAGATCGAGCCGAAGGCGGCGACGGTCCGGCCGGAGGGTCTCTCATCCGCCGGCGGGGCAATGCCGTCGATGAAGGTCAGGAGACGGATGCGCCGGTCGGCTCCGCCGAGCGGCAGGACGATCGTGTCCGTTCCATCCCTGGTCACCACGGGTTCGGGAACGCGCGGCCCGTCCGGTTCGCGCAGGATATGGCGCATCAGGGCATGTTCCGCCTCGATGTCCTGAAGCGGCGCGTCGGCCCGCGCCACCTTCAGGAGATAGCGCATATGGCCGTTATCGATCAGAAAATAGGGATTCTGCCGGCCTTCGATCGGGAAAACCTGTCCGGAAAGCCCGTATTGTTCCCGCAGGACATCCTCCACGGAGTCGATCGGAAGATCGTTGGAGGAAGGATCGATGAGATCGGGCTGGATATCGGACATAAACCTCTCCGGAAGGGGCGCTCCCGAAGAGAATAGTGCGGCGAAACCGCGCGTCCATAGGGCTTTTGACTGAACCTAGCCCATGCGCTCTGATGCATATGAGCCCGGGCTTGGGGGGAAGACGACGGTGCGGTTGCCGTTGATGAAGGTGCGGTGGTGGATATGGGCGTGGATGGCGCGGGCCAGCACCTGGCTTTCCACGTCGCGGCCGAGCGACACATAGTCGTCGGGCGACTGCGCATGGGTGATGCGCACCGTGTCCTGCTCGATGATCGGGCCTTCGTCGAGATCGGCCGTCACGTAATGCGCCGTCGCCCCGATCAGTTTCACGCCGCGCTGGTAGGCCTGCTTGTAGGGGTTGGCGCCCTTGAAGCTCGGCAGGAAGGAATGGTGGATGTTGATGATCCTGCCCGACATCTTGCTGCACAGGCTGTCCGACAGGACCTGCATGTAGCGGGCGAGCACGATCAGCTCGGTTCCAGTCTGCTCGACCACGTCCATCAGCTGCGCCTCGGCCTGCGGCTTGTTCTCCTTCGTCACCCGGATATGGTGGAAGGGGATGTCGTTGTTGACGACCAGCTTCTGGTAGTCGAAATGGTTGGAGACGACGCCGACGATGTCGATCGGCAGGGCGCCGATCTTCCAGCGGTAGAGCAGGTCGTTGAGGCAGTGGCCGAAACGGGAGACCATCAGCAGCACCTTGATGCGGTCCTCCGCATCGAAGATCTCCCAGTCCATCGCGAACCGGTCGGCGACCGGCTTGAACTCCCCGACAAGCGACGGACGTTCGGCGCCCTCTTCGGAGATGAAGCTGACGCGCATGAAGAACCGACCGGTGTCCAGATCGTCGAACTGCGACGAGTCAATGATGTTGCAGCCCTTCTCTGCCAGAAAACCGGATATCGCTGCGACAATCCCGCGCGTTGTCTTGCACGATACCGTCAGTACATAGCTCTTCATCGGAAATCTCCCTCCTCCGCCATTGAGTGGCCATTTCGTGTATACATAAAAATCATGCTGGACAATATCCAGCCTTTGCGAAAAGGAAAAATGCCTATCCAGGGCCGGAAGCGATGTCTTCATGTGTACAGAATCCATCCGGGTTGACCTTATATAGCATTTCCGTTCATTCGCCGAGCTTAATGCCTGCCCGTCGAAACTCCGTTCCCTTTGCGTCGTCGGGACGCGCATCGCCGCCGTTTGAACCCGTTCGTGCCCAACAGGTCTTGACCGCGGGATCAGGACCTAAATGTTATTGCCAGATTCGGCGCTTCGGATTGGAGAACACGGTGGAACAGACGTCCCGGAAATTGGCGCGGCGGAGCGGCCGGTTGCTTGGCGCGCTGGCCTGCCTCGCGCTGGCCGCCGCGCCGGCGCGGGCGGAGACTGCCTGCCTGAGGGGAATCAACCTCGCCGGTGCGGAATTCGGAAAACTCGGCGACGAATATGGCGAGGGATATGTCTATCCTTCCGGCAGGACGATCGACTATTTCGCCGGCAAGGGCTTCAACACCGTGCGCCTGCCGTTCCTCTGGGAAAGGCTCCAGCCGCAGCTTTACGGCAAGCTCGACCCGGCCGAGATCAAGCGCCTGCGCGACACCGTGAAGCTCATCCGCGCGGATGGCATGGCCGTCATCCTCGATCCCCATAACTACGCGCGGTTTCGCGGCGACCTGATCGGCTCGGAGGCCGTGCCGCAAAGCGCCTTCGCGGATTTCTGGCGCCGTCTGGCGGTGGTCTTCGCCAAGACCGAAGGCGTCGCCTTCGGGCTGATGAACGAACCCTACGATATTTCCGCGGAAGACTGGCTTTCGGCCGCCAACAGCGCGATCGGCGCGATCCGCCAGACGGGGGCCGGCAATCTCGTGCTCGTGCCCGGCACAGCCTGGAGCGGCGCGCATAGCTGGCTTGCCGGCGACTACGGCACGCCGAACGCGTCGGTCATGCTCGGAATTTCCGACCCGCAGGACAATTACGCCTATGAGGTCCACCAATATGCGGATGCGGACTTTTCCGGCAAGAATGCCGAATGCTCGCGCGCCATGGATGCGGTGAAGGCGATCGGCGATGTCGCCGGCTGGCTGCGGGATCATGGCCAGCGCGGGTTCCTCGGCGAATTCGCGGTTCCCGCCGACGAGGAATGCCAGTCCGTCCTCGACGACATGGTCAAGGCGGTGGAAGGCGGCGGCGACGTCTGGCTCGGCTGGTCCTACTGGGCAGGCGGCGACTGGTGGCCGGAAGACGAACCGCTCAACATCCAGCCCGGGAAGAGCGGCGACCGGCCGCAGATGGCCACGCTTTCCCGCATCTTCTCGGAACGGTCCGCTTGTAATCGGTGAGGGTCAGAAGCGTGCGACGCGATCGCTGCCGAGCGAGCGGACGAGACCGGTTGGCCGCCCCGCAGTCTGGTTTTCCGCAACCAGCCTGATCCGCTTCGGCGTTCCCGGCGCGAGATGAAAACGGTTGTCGGCAGCGCGATAGCCGGCCACGTCGATCGCCACCGACTGGGCAAGCACGTCGGTGGCAAGTTCCAGCCAATATCCTTGCGCATCCTCGCCGAGGGCCGTTGCGACAGGGGCGTCGTGCATTGCCGCCGACCGTCCGAGCGGGAAATGAAAGGCCTCTGCAAGCGGCTCTCCGGTTTGCGCATCCTTCAGCTTCACAACGGTGACGTCATGGGAGGGCGGGCCGAAACGATAGGCGTAGTTGGTATCGAAGAATGCGCCGAAAAGATCGGTGCAGGCGATGCTTTCCTTTCCACGCGCGGCAAGCGTGAGATCGCGCCGGCCGGAAACGACCGGCATCTTTCCGTCGCGCAGGCACGCCACTTCCACGACGACCGGCACTTCGGCCGGCGTTTCGTTCAGCACATGGATATCGAGACCGTTGGTGCCCTCGTCGGCAAGGATGACCTGTACGGGCCGGAAGGCGCGTTTCAGCGCAAACCAGGCGGGTTTGGGCCGGCCGCCGGCATCGACGACACCCCAGCCGGGACCGGCCATGACATCCTGAAAGGTGAAGACGAGTGCACCGTTGCAGGAAGAGCCCGGCCGTCGCCACTCCGCGAAGGTCGCCTCCATCACCTCGCCCGTGGCGGCGCGGGAGAGTTCGAGGTAGCGGTCGAAATCGTCCTGCCGGAGTCTTTCCGGGTCCACGCCGTAAAGCGCGCCGAGATAGTGGTCCCGCACGTCCTCGAAATCCCAGTCGGCCCCGGCGTCGCGTGGAATGCCCGCCTTGCCGGCGGCGAGCCTTTCGGCGTCGGAAAGGTTGGAGAAGGCGAGGCATTCGGCCGCGAAACGGATCTGCGCCCGGCGGGCGTCGTCGAGCGGACGCCTGTAGGCGCCGACGCCGTAATAATGCGCGACACCCGCATTGGGGTAAAAGGGCAGCGCGCCGCCGGAGGGTGAATTGGCGACGTAGGGCAGGTCAGGCCGATGTCCGGCGGCAAGGCCTGCGAGGATCTCCCGGCAAAGCGGGCCTTCCCAGATGCGTTCCGGCAGGCCCAACATGGCGCCCTGCTGGTAGATTTCGCTGCCGCCGCAAAGGATGGCGAGCGAGGGCGAGGCTTGCGTCGCCGCCAGGAACTGCCCCACTTCGGTTTTCACGTGAATCACGAAATCCGCATCGGCAGCCGGATAATCGAAATTGGCGAACATGAGATCCTGCCAGACCATCAGTCCCAGCTCGTCGCAAAGCGCGAAGAATTCCGGGCTTTCGTAGGCCGCGATGCCGGGAATGCGGATCATGTTCATGCCCGCTTCCTTCGCGAGCTTCAGCCACGGCTCGTAGGCTGCGCGTTCGCCCGGAAGCTTCACGACGTCGGCGGAAGTCCATATCGCGCCGCGACAGAAGGTCTTCTCGCCGTTGACGATCAGCGCGAAATCGCCGCCATCCGCGCCGCGATCGACCGAGACATCCCGGAAGCCGGTGCGGGCAAGCGTAAGTTCCTCGTCGCCGGTGCGCAGCGTCACGTCGTAAAGAGTTGGCTCGCCGTGGGTGTGCGGCCACCAGGGTTTTACGTCGGGGAGGTGCAGTTCGGCCGAATATCGTCCTTCGGCGACGGTGAAGGCCGCTTCGCGCCCGTCGCAGACGAGGCGGAAATCGCGGCGGGTATCCCCGCAGGCGAAGCCGACTTTGAGGATGCCTGCGCCGCCCGTGAACCGTGGAGTGACGGCAAGATCGGCAATCCGGTTCGCGCCGGGCCGGATCAGCGAAACCGGCCGCCATGGCCCGACGGCATGCACGTCCGGGCACCAGCCCGGCATGAAGCCGAGCGCGGTGGTGCGGACAAGGCGAAGGCCCTGGTTGTTCATCAGCCGGGGTCGCCAGCGGGCGCGGGGACCGGCTTTTTCCAGATGCGGTTTCAGGGCGCGAAAGCAGATCGACAGCGTTTCGCGGCCGGTCAGTTCCACCGGCACGTCATGGCTTTCGAACATGCTTTCGGAAGAGAGGATCACACGATCGTCGAGAAAGACCTCGGCGATCGTCGCAAGGCCGGCGAGACGAAGGACGGCAGGCCCCGGCGTCTCGTCCGTCAGCGGTCGGCGATACCAGACGTCCCTGTCGATCAGCGGTTCCGGATTGCTGCGGTCGAACCGGCCGGCCGCCTCCAGTGCTGCGGCTACCGTGCCCGGCACGGTAGCCGGGATGGCGTCGGGGTCGCCGGGAAGGTCGCCCGGCGTGGCGCAGGCGCCGGGTGCGGTCAGCACCAGCGACCAGCCATCGGATAGATGGCCGGTCCCGGTAATTCTCTTCCGAGGAGCGCTCACGCGGCCTCGCGGCTCTGGCCGAGCGTCAGCGCCAGGTCGGACATCAGGAGATCCCAGGCTTCCACGGCCGGATCGAGCGCATTGGCGAGCGGCGAGAACTTCTTGCGGGTCACGGCGCGGGCAAGCTGGAACTGGGCCGATTTCGCCACTTCCGAAATCTTCAGGGCGTGTTTCTCCGCCTCAGCAAATCCCCTGCCGTTCAGCCAGTCGAGATGGCTCGCCAGCAGTTCGAAGTTCGCGCCGACCTGCCGGAGCGTGTTGAAGGCGTATTTGTGGAAGAAGCCGAAATCGCGCTCCGCCACGCGCTCCACCTGGTCCGGAAAAACGTCCGCAAAGGCGCGGATCGGGTTTTCCCCCGGCCGCCGGGCATAGTGGTGCCGCAGCAGCTTCCATGCCGTCTCGCGGGTATCCCTGGCATCGGAGGAGGCCCCGGGGAATTTCACGAATTCCGTATAGGGCAGGAAGGGCTGGGTGTCGGGGGCTCCGTTCATCTGGAACAGCCCGTCGAAATCCTCGCCGGCGAGGCGGAAGAAACCGCCGTTGTGGAAATAGTCGATCTCCCGGCCCTCAAGATCGAGCCGGTTGATCGCCACCGTCGTCTTGCCGTGTTCCTGGCGGTAGGCGACGCCCCGCGTATCCGGCAGGTAGTAGCTGTCGAGCTCCATCAGCGTAAGGCGATCGCGCGCGATCTGCTCCAGCACATGCTGTTCCGGCCTGTCGAAGATCGCCAGTTCCGTCACGCGGATGCCGTAGAGCGTTTCGAGGTCCTCCAGCGGCACCTTGAAGAAGGTGAACTGGTCGCCCTCGAAATCCTGGGTCAGGGTGAAGCCGAGCATCGCTTCGGGAGGCAGGTTCTGCGCCGAAAGCACCTCGATCCAGAGGTCGACATAGCAGTTTGTCTCCGGCCACATGCGCTCGGCCGCATGCAGGGCATGCGGCGCATGGCTCGCCGGATCGAGAGCGGGAAAGACCGCCTTCATCGTTTCAACCCCAGAGGACCGCGCGGACGCTTTCCGGCCATGCCTTCACGTCGAGGCCGTGGGTGTGGAAGAGCGCGAGCGCGATGCGCTCCAGGCCGAAGCCGACGCAGGCCGTATGCGCCGTCGAGCCGTCTTCCAGGTAGAGGCCCCATTTCTGGCCGAACGCGTCCTGATGGTAGTTGAAGCTCATGCAGGCCGTCGGCTTGGTGGTCGAGGTGATCGGGATCAGGAGCTCGAACTTCAGGTTCTGGTCGCGCTGGTTGTTCGCGAGCATCTTGCCGGCGCGGCCGAAGAACGGGTCGTTGGCGATGTCGATCGAAACGTCGAGGCCGACCGACTTCATCATCTCGACGCCGCGGTCCATCCAGCGCTGGCGGAAATCCGTCACATGCTGTTCCGTGCCCATGCAGACATATTCGCGCATGCGGAAAAGCTGCTGGCGGGCCGGGTCCTTGGAGGGTTCGTGGCGGAAGCAATAGCTCTGCAGGTCGAAGAGGCCGCCTTCGGCCGGCAGCCTGCCGCGGCGCGCGACCGTCGGATAGAGCGGGTAGCATGCCGCCGGCGTCAGCACGATGTCGGTCGCCTCCTGGCCCTTGGTCCAGTCCTCGCCCACTTCCATGCATTTCAGCAGGCTCATGTGGTCGAGCTCGCTGCCGCAGAAGGAGTGCACCGTTCCGGCGAGCTGCGGGAAGCTCTTCATATAGCCGCTGGTCTCGAAGAATTCGCGGTTCATGCCGGGCGGAAACCGCATGGCCTCGGCGCCGTCGCCGCCGCCCACCTTGTCGATCAGCCGCTCGAAGGCGGCGATGATGTCTTCGAACCGGCCGCTGCGGCCGTAAAGTCCGTCCACGCCGGTCTCGATCAGAAGACCCGCATCGAACAGGCGGTCGAGGAAGGAAACTTGCATATCCATTGCTTCACCTCATTCAATTCATTTGACGGGCAATAATTCATTTAACGGGCGGACGTCAGCCGAGCAGGCTGGTGTCCGGTTTCTGCACGAGCAGCATGGTCGACGTGTTGCCGAGGATGCGGTCGTTGGAAATCATCAGCTGGGCGGAATGGGCGTCGCGCAGGTGCCGGCCGAGGCTGTAGGGCGTGCCGTTCTTGTAACCCATGATGCCGCAGATGATCATGGCCTGGTTGATGATCGTCAGGATCGTCTCGGAGGACGCGAGCTTGACGTTGTTCATGGCGATCGAGAAGGCCATGGACGAAAGCTGGTCCGGATCGGCCTTGGCATCCGCATAGGCCTTGAGGCCCGAGAGGATGTTCGCCTTGAGGAGCTGCAGCAGGTTCGAGGCCTCCGCCAGACGGATCGCGCCGGGCGGCTGGGCGCCGCTCGCCTTGCGGGCGGCGGCGCGGACGAAAGCCTGGGCGCGCAGGACGGCATCGGCCGCGATGCCGTACCAGACCGCGCTCCACAGCAGGTGGGAACTTGCGAGCATGGACTGCGCGGCGATCTCGGCGAAAGGCTTCGGGAAAATCTGGGCAGCCGGCGCCTCGCCCTTGAACAGGAAGCCGTCGGAGCAGGTGCCGCGCATGCCGAGCGTGTCCCAGTCGACGGTCTTCTCGAGCGTGTACTGGTTCTTCCTGAAGACGGTCATCACCTGGTCGCCGGGTGCCGCGTCCGCGCGGGCGCGGGAGGTGATCATGATCGCATCGGCATGGGCGCCGTAGGAGATCACGGTCGCATCCTTCTGCAGGCGACAGGTGGCGCCGTCGATCTCGATCGCGCAGATGGAGTTGCGCAGGTTTCCGCCGATGCCGGCCTCCGTGGTCGCCGAGGCGACAAGCAGCTGGCGGGCGCAGAGCTCGCGCATGAAGTCCCCATGCCAGGCGCTGTCGGCGCTGTGTTCGACCAGGCTCGAAACCTTGATCTGGTGCATGGCGAAGACCATGGCGCTCGCGGCGCAGGCCTGTCCCATGATGGAGCAGACCTCGGCCATCTCCTGCATGGAGGCGCCTTCTCCGCCGAAAGCCGCGGGAATCTGGATGCCGAGCAGCCGTTCGGCCTTCATGGCGTCGACCGCCTCGTGCGGGAAGCGACCTTCCTGATCGACGCGATCGGCGAATTCCGCGGCCACGGCCGCAACGCGATGGGCGCGTGCTCCGAGCGTCATGTCGGAGGCAAGGGCGGGAAGGCTCATCAGGCGGCCTCTTTGGCTTTCAGGATCTGGGATACCGTTTCCTCGATCGCCGAGATGCTGGCGAAGGACTTGCGGTTCAGCAGGTTATCCGGGAACTCGATGTCGAAAGCCTCTTCCAGGCCCAGCATGAGTTGCACGGATGCGAAGGAGGAAAGGCCTGCCGCATAAAGATCGGCGCCATCCTGCAATTCGGTCACTGCGACCGGAAGGTTGCCAACCCGCGCCAGCAGTTCACGAATGGTCTCGTTCATCTCGACGTCTCCCGATGGTCTTGGAACTCTGCGTTCATCGCTGGCGGCATGTTTAGTTGAGAAAGCATAAGATTCCGGTAAGAAACATGCTGAAAATCGGGCTGCGGGATTCGCTAAAATCCAATCGATCGCGCCCGCCTTTACCGGCTTGACAGATGCGAGGCCCCGGTTTTTGATGGCGATATTCACCAGGGGGGTCCCGGCAAGGGGCTGAGATACTGCTGGGCAATCCAGGCTTTGCCTGTTGCGGCGCAGTGACCCGTTGAACCTGATCCAGTTCATACTGGCGTAGGGACGGTGCAAGCGCTGACGGCATGCCGGCGGAATTCCGCCTTGCGCCCGATGGCGTTTTTTCATCATTCCAACACTGGAACTGGGTCTCCAAACGTCAAACCCTGGAGCCTCGAACCATGAATATTGCCACGTCCAAGCTCGCGCCGGTCGTCACCACCGGCCCGCTTCCCGCCTCGACGAAAGTCTTCAAGCCCGGCAACCTCCATCCCGGCATCCGCGTGCCGATGCGCGAGATCGCGCTGCATCCGACCTCCGGCGAGCCGCCGGTGACCGTTTACGACAGTTCCGGCCCCTATACGGACCCGGCGCATGTCGCGGCCATCGAAAAGGGGCTGCCGCGCCTGCGCGAAAGCTGGGTGCTCGCGCGCGCCGATGCGGAAGCCTACGAGGGGCGGATCGTCAGGCCGGAGGACAACGGCTTTGCAGCCGGCGATCGCCTCACACCGGAATTCCCGATGAGAAACCGGCCGCTGAAGGCCAGCGGCGGAAAAGCCGTCACCCAGCTCGCCTATGCGCGGGCCGGCATCATCACTCCGGAAATGGAGTTCGTCGCGATCCGGGAAAACCTCGGCCGGCAGGCCGTGAAAGAGGCATTGGAAAGAGACGGTGAAAGCTTCGGCGCCCACATTCCGGATTTCGTGACGCCGGACTTCGTCCGCCGGGAGGTCGCCGCCGGCCGGGCGATCATCCCCGCCAACATCAACCATCCCGAGTTGGAGCCGATGATCATCGGCCGCAATTTCCTGGTGAAGATCAACGCCAATATCGGGAACTCGGCCGTTACGTCCTCCATGGCGGAGGAGGTCGAGAAGATGGTCTGGGCAATCCGCTGGGGCGCCGACACGGTCATGGACCTGTCCACCGGCCGCAACATCCACAACATCCGCGAATGGATCATCCGCAATTCACCCGTCCCGATCGGCACCGTGCCGCTCTATCAGGTGCTGGAAAAAGTGAACGGCATCGCCGAGGACCTCACCTGGGAAGTCTATCGCGACACGCTGATCGAACAGGCCGAACAGGGTGTCGACTATTTCACCATCCACGCGGGCGTGCGGCTCGCCTATATCCCGCTCACCGTCGACCGCGTCACCGGCATCGTCTCGCGCGGCGGTTCGATCATGGCGAAGTGGTGCCTGCATCATCACAAGGAAAGCTTCCTCTACGAGCATTTCGAGGAAATCTGCGACATCTGCCGCACCTATGACGTGTCCTTCTCGCTCGGCGACGGTCTGCGTCCCGGCTCGATCGCCGACGCCAACGACGCCGCGCAGTTCGCCGAACTCGAAACGCTCGGCGAACTGACGCAAGTCGCCTGGGCGAAGGACTGCCAGGTGATGATCGAGGGCCCCGGCCATGTGCCGATGCACAAGATCAGGGAGAACATGGACAAGCAGCTCACTGTCTGCGGCGAAGCGCCCTTCTACACGCTCGGCCCGCTGACGACCGATATCGCGCCGGGCTACGACCACATCACGTCGGGCATCGGCGCGGCGATGATCGGCTGGTTCGGCACCGCCATGCTCTGCTATGTGACGCCCAAGGAACATCTCGGCCTTCCGGACCGCAACGACGTGAAGACCGGTGTCGTCACCTACAAGATCGCCGCCCATGCGGCCGATCTCGCCAAGGGCCACCCGGCCGCGCGCATCCGGGACGACGCGCTCTCCCGCGCCCGTTTCGAATTCCGCTGGGAGGACCAGTTCAACCTGTCGCTCGATCCGGAAACGGCGCGATCCTTCCACGACGAGACGTTGCCGAAGGAAGCGCACAAGGTGGCGCATTTCTGCTCCATGTGCGGCCCGAAATTCTGCTCCATGCGGATATCGCACGACATCCGCGCCGAGGCGCAGAAGGAAGGGCTGGAGGCCATGGCCGCGAAATATCGCGAGGGCGGCGACCTCTACATGCCGGTCGGGAAGGAGTGAGGGTCCGCCGCATAAATGGCGTGCCGTTTCCGCCCCCTCTGCCCTGCCGGGCATCTCCCCCACAAGGAGGGAGATCGGATGGGAGCACCGGCTTCCCCAAACAAGCAGCCGTTCTACTCGGGAGGCGCTTGAGGGGCGGGAAGGCCATGCCGCTTGTGATCTCCCTCCTTGTGGGGGGGAGACGCCCGGCAGGGCAGAGGGGAGCGCTATGAGGCAAATCAAGGCCTTGAGAGAAATCGGCCAGGAAAAACGCTGCCGTTCATCCCCGCCCTTTCGCGTCGTGTCTACAATCCCCTCGCTTCCGTCGCCGGAGTGTTTCGCGAGACGTTCGCGGGCAGGCGGGAGCCGGCGCTTCCATCGGAACCGTAACGTGCGGGGACGGTGGAAGAGGTGAAAGCCATGGGAGCGGAACGGGAAACCGGACTTCTCCCTATCAAGCCTCCCCCTGGCCGCCGGGCCGGGTTCGGTTGAGCCGTCCAAGTGGCAAGGTTTCCCGAAAGGAGACCGCGAACGAAGCCATGCAGCGAGGCGAGATGATCACCTGTAGGGGCCGGAAGCCCCGAGAGAACGCCGAAGGCCACGCGAATGCGGAGCCACCTTATACAAATCAATCGAGGTTCCGCATTCGCGTGGGCTCTCCGATCAGCGTAGCGTCCTCAAAAGCGGGAACCGGTTTTGGGGCAGGGTGCGGGAGAAAAACATGACACGGGCAAGACCTGCCGCGTGAATGCCGTCGCTCGTCATCCCGGAGGATAGACATGCTCCTCGCCGCGGAAATCGCTGACCGAATAACACCCGCCTTCGCGCCGCACCGCGCTTTCGCCGATCGCGGCCTTGCCGTGGCCGCCCGGAATATCCAGCACGTAGGTCGGCTGGCAGAGGCCGGAAATGTTTCCGCGCAGGGCCGAGACGATCTTCTGGCCCTCGGCGATGTCGAGGCGGAAATGGCCCGTGCCCGGCGCAAGGTCGGGATGATGCAGGTAATAGGGCTTTATCCGCGTCTCGACGAAGGCCTTCATCAGGTCGCCCAGCACCGCCGGGTCATCGTTGACGCCCTTCAGCAGCACCGTCTGGCTCACCATCGGGAAACCCGCATCGATCAGCCTTGCGCAGGCCGTGCGGGCTGTTTCGGTCAGTTCGCGCGGGTGGTTGGCATGCAGCGCCACATAGATCACCTTGCCGCTTTCCTTCAGCGCCGAGATCAGCGCCTCGCCGATGCGGTCGGGCTCGACCACCGGCACGCGGGTGTGGAAGCGGACGATCCTCACATGCGGGATGTCGGCAAGGCCGCGCATGATCGCCGCAAGCCGCCGCGGCGAAAGCACAAGCGGATCGCCGCCGGTGAGGATCACTTCCCAGATGTCCGGATGCTCGCGGATATAGGCGAGCGCGGCCGCCAGCTCGTCGGCGGCAAGCGTGCCGTCGCCCTCGGGGCCGACCATTTCGCGGCGGAAGCAGAAACGGCAATAGACCGGGCAGATGTGCACCGCCTTGAGGAGCACGCGGTCGGGATAACGGTGCACGATGCCCTTGACCGGGCTGTGCGCATGGTCGCCGATCGGGTCGGCGCGCTCTTCCGGCGTGGTCCGCAGCTCGGCCGGGTCCGGCACGAACTGGCGCGCGATGGGGTCGTTTCCGTCGGTGCGGTCGATCAGCGAAACGACCGCCGGCGTCAGCGCGATGGCGTAGCGATCCGCGACGGCGCGGATGCCGGAGAGCCCTTCCGGCTCGACCAGGCCGGCGGACACCAGTTCTTCCGGGGTTTTCAATGAGCGTACGGCATTCATCCGAACACCTCCGCGACCGGTGCCCACATCACCTGGTCGACGCGCGTTGCGCCGGTTGCCAGCATGGCGAGGCGATCGAAGCCGAGCGCTGCGCCGCTCGCTTCCGGCATGATCGCAAGGGCCGCGAGGAAGTCCTCGTCGATCGGGTAGCGTTCCCCATAGATGCGCGCCTTCTCCGCCATCTCGTGTTCGAAGCGGCGGCGCTGCTCGCCGGCATCGGTCAGTTCGCCGAAGGCGTTCGCCAGCTCGACGCCGCAGGCGTAAAGCTCGAAACGCTCCGCTACACGCGGGTCATCGGCGGAAGGCCGCGCCAGCGCGGCTTCCGAAACCGGATATTCGCAAAGGATCGTCGCGCGGCCCTGCCCCAGATGCGGCTCCACCTTCTCCACCAGCACCTTGCTGAAGAGATCGGCCCAGGTATCGTCCCTGGCGAACCGGATGCCCGCTTCTCTCAGCCCCGCGGCAAGAAGGTCGCGATCGGTATCTCCGCCGGCGGCGACGGATGCGAGCAGGTCGATGCCGGCAAAGCGGTCGAAAGCTTCGGCCAGTGTGAGGCGTTCCGGCGCGGCGAACGGATCGGTCTCCATGCCGCGGAAGGCGAAACGCCCGGTCTTCATGGTCTCGGCCGCGAGCGCCAGCATGTCGGCGCAATCGGCCATCAGCTGCTCATAGCCCTCGCCGGCGCGATACCATTCGAGCATGGTGAATTCGGGGTGGTGCAACGGTCCGCGTTCGCGGTTGCGATAGACGTGCGCGAAGGTGAAGATGCGCTTCTCGCCGGCCGCAAGCAGCTTTTTCGCCGCGAACTCGGGAGAGGTGTGCAGGTAGAGCGGCGCCCTGCCGCCATCGATCGCGATCGCTTCCGTCGCAAAGGCGTGCAGGTGCGTTTCGTTGCCGGGCGAGACCTGCAGCGTCGCCGTGTCGACCTCGATGAAATCGCGGGCGCCGAAAAAGCCGCGCACCGCCGCCTGCACCGCATTGCGGCCCATCAGGAAGGGCCGGCGGTCCACATGGCTCTCCGGCATCCACCAGGGCGAGCGGGATATGGCGGGTCGAGACGAATTCATTTACGGCTTTCTTCGCCGGTTTTCCCCGGCAAGGCTTCCACTTCGCGCGATTTTAGGGTAGGTGCGCCCGGAAAACAGAGATTGAATCCCGAGGGCGGTCCCGGGGCCGTCCTGCGGGTCGGCTATCGCCCGGTCCTCTACGACGCATTTTCGGCAGTGACAAGCCGGTAGGCACATAAGGAATCCCATGGTCAAGATCATCGCTTCTTCTGTCCGCAAGGGCAACGTTCTCGAAGTCGACGGCAAGCTTTATGTCGTCCTGACGGCCCAGAACTTCCATCCCGGCAAGGGCACGCCGGTCACGCAGGTCGACATGCGCCGCATCGTCGACGGCGTGAAGGTGTCGGAACGCTGGCGCACCACAGAGCAGGTCGAGCGCGCGTTCGTGGAAGACGTGAACTTCCAGTATCTCTACGAAGACGGCGAAGGTTTCCACTTCATGAACCCGGCCACCTACGATCAGGTGGTGGTCAGCACGGAAACCATGGGCGACCAGAAGGCCTATCTCCAGGAAGGCATGACCTGCATCCTGTCGATCCATGAAGGCGTGCCGCTGGCGATCGAATTGCCGCGCCATGTGACGCTCGAAATCGTCGAGACCGAACCGGTCGTGAAGGGCCAGACGGCGTCTTCCTCCTACAAGCCGGCGATCCTGTCGAACGGCATCCGCACCTCGGTTCCGCCGCATATCGATGCCGGCACCCGCGTCGTCATCGCCACGGAAGACAATTCCTACGTCGAGCGCGCCAAGGACTGATACCGGTCATCCCCGGCTTGCCGGCCCATGATAAAAAACCTCCGGAGCGGTTGCTCCGGAGGTTTTTTCTTGTCTGCGGTAGATCGGGTGAACTTACTTCTTGACCACAACCGAAGCGACCCTGGTGTCGGCCTTGCCGAAGGCATAGCCGCCGCCGATCGCGACGTTGAGGGAAACGTAGTCCTGCGCGACCTGCTGCACCGCCTGGGCGAGGCTCGCCTGCGCGGTCGAGACCTGACGCTGGGCGTCGAGCACGTCGAGCAGCGAGGAAGCGCCGTCCCGGTAGCTCGCGGTCGCGAGCTGCAAGGCTTCCTGGTAGGACTTCACAGTGTTCCGGTAAGCGTCGACCGTGCGGCGGTCGCGGGCCACGGCGGCCAGCGCGTTCTCGACTTCCTCGACCGCGTCGAGAACGGTTTGCTTCCAGGCGAGATAGGATTCGCGTGCCGACGATTCGGCAATCTTCACATTGCCCCGCAGGCGGCCGCCGTCGAAGATCGGCAGGCTGAGCTGGGGACCGAAGGACCAGGTCAGCGAGCGCGTATCGAGGCTGCCGGCGATGGCGTTGTAGCGCGGCGTGATCGAACCGCCGAGCGTGATCGACGGGTAAAGCTGCGCTTCGGCCACGCCGATCTGCGCCACGGCGGACGCGAGCTGGCGTTCGGCCGCGCGGATGTCCGGACGGTTGCGGATAAGATCCGCAGGAATGCCGGCCTTGGTATTGAAGCGGGCGACCGGCTGGTGCGCGCCCTTCTGCAGCTCGGTTACCAGCGAGGAAGCCGGCAGGGCGAGCAGCGTGGCGATGCGGTGGGCGGAGCGGTGGAACTGGGTTTCCAGGCCCGGAATTTCCGCCAGTGTCGAGTTCACCAGACCTTCGGACTGAACCACGTCGAGGCGCGAGGCCGCACCGGCTTCGAGCTGGAGCTTGGTGAGGTTCAGCGTTTCGCGCCGCGATTCGAGGTTCTGGCGGGCAATCGCGATGCGCTCCTGATAGTAGCGGACGTCGATATAGGCGGCCGCGACCTGCGAGATCAGGGACAGGCGCGCAACGTCGGCGCTGGCATAGGCCGCGTCGAGGCTGGCGAGCGCGCCTTCCTTCGACCGGCGATAGAGGCCGAACAGGTCGAGGAACCAGGACGCATCGAGATTGCCGGACGTGACACTCGTCCTGACGTCGGAAGCCGAATCGGGGCTCGTATTGGTCTTGCTGGTCGTATTGCCGCCGGAAACGGTCAGGCTCGGCAGGGCGCCCGCGCCGGCGACGATCACGTTGGCCTGCGCGGAATTGATCCTTTCCAGGGCCTGCAGAACGTCAAGGTTCTGGCCGAGGCCGGTCTGGACGTAGCCGTTCAGACGACTGTCATTGAAGGCCTTCCACCAGGCGACTTGCGACACGTCGCCGTTGCTGGTGGCGCCGGCTTCGGCAAATTTCCCCGGCAGGGCGATTTCCGGCGCCTTGTGGTCAGGGCCGACGACGCAGCCCGAAAGCAGGAGCATAGTGAGAGGAGCGACAACACGAATGGATAACATTTTTCTGTCCCGGTGCCCTACAACGCATGGAAGTCAGGCACGCAAGGCCGCTTCCGATTGTTCCGTCAGGAACGATTCGCGTGTTCCTGACGGCATTAAAAATCTAATTCGTTAACGAACGTAATCTCTATCCTACCGTTTTTCACGGTTTGATAACCGTCTAACGACAACAAAGAAGGAGGGAACGAAGAAAATTCCGAGGAGTGTTGCAGAAAGCATACCACCCAGCACTCCTATCCCGATCGCATTCTGCGCCGCGGAGCCGGCGCCGGTCGCAATCGCCAGCGGAACGACACCCAATATGAAGGCGAGGGAGGTCATGACGATCGGCCTCAGGCGCAGCCGGGCTGCCTCGAGCGTCGATTCGACCAGGCCCATGCCGCTTTCCTGCCGGTCCTTGGCGAATTCCACGATCAGGATCGCGTTCTTCGCCGCCAGGCCGATCGTCGTCAGCAGGCCGACCTTGAAGTAGACGTCGTTCGCCTGCCCGAGGAAATGCGCGGCGGCGAGCGCGCCGAGCACGCCGATCGGAACGGCGAGAATCACCGAGAAGGGGATCGACCAGCTTTCATAGAGTGCTGCGAGGCAGAGGAAGACGATCAGGACCGAGAGCGCGTAGAGCATCGGCGCCTGCGAGCCCGAAAGCCGTTCCTGATAGGAAATGCCCTGCCAGGCCACCGAATAGCCGCCCTCCATTTCCGAGACCAGGCGCTCGACCTCGTTCATGGCGTCGCCGGAGCTGATGCCCGGCGCGGTCGATCCTTCCATGGAGAATCCGGTCACGGCATTGAAGGCCGAGATGGACGGCAGGCCGTTCACCCAGGTCGCTTCCGTGAAGGAGGAGAACGGAACCATCTCGTTCTCGGAATTGCGGGCGTTCCAGTATTTCAGGTCCTCCGCCTGCATGCGATAGGGCGCGTCCGCCTGCACATAGACCTTCTTGATCTTGTTGTTCAGCGTGAAGTCGTTGACCCGGCTGCCGGCGAAGATGGTGGTGAGCATGGAGTTGGCGTCGGGGATGCCGACCCCCATGGCGCTCAGCTTTTCCTGGTCCAGCAGGAGCTTCACCTGGCTTTCCTGATCGCGGTCGTTGCTGCGCATGGCCGTGATCTTGCTGCCGCCGTTGGCGGCCTGCACCAGTTGCTTGGAGGCATTCACCAGCGCTTCGGAACCATGGTTGCCGCTATCGACGAGATACATGGAAAAGCCGCTCGAATTGCCCATGCCCTGGATCGCCGGCGGCAGCAGCGGGAAGACCTGCGCTTCGCGAAGGGTGAAGAAATAGCCCATGGCGCGCTGAACGATCGCGCCGGCCGCGAGCTTCGGGTCCGTGCGTTCGTCGAAATCCCGCAAGCTTGCAAAGACCAGTGCGTTGTTCTGGCCGGCTCCCGTGAAGCTGAAGCCGTTGACCGCGAAGACGTCCTGGACGCCTTCCTTCTCCTGATCGAGATAGTAGTTCTCGACCTTTTCGATCACCTTGGCCGTCTGGGCGCTGGTCGCGCCGTTCGGAAGCTGGATGATGGTCATCAGCACGCCCTGGTCTTCCTGCGGAAGGAAGGAGGAGGGAAGCCGCGTGAAGAACCATGCGCAACCGCCGATCACGATCGCGAACATGATCATGACGCGAAGCGGGCGCTTCAGGAGGTAGCCGACCGAGCCCACATAGCCATGCGTGGTCCGGTCGAAACCGCGGTTGAACCATGCGCCGATCCCGCGCCCCTTCTTGTGATGGTCGATGGGCTTCAGCATGGTGGCGCAAAGCGCCGGCGTGAGCACGATCGCCACCACGGCCGACAGCAGCATCGCGGACACGATGGTCACGGAGAACTGCCGGTAGATGATGCCGGTGGAGCCGCCGAAGAAGGCCATGGGAATGAAGACCGCGGTCAGCACGAGCGCGATGCCGACGATCGCGCCGGTGATCTCGCCCATCGATTTTTCCGTGGCTTCCAGCGGCCCGAGGCCTTCGTCCGCCATGATGCGCTCGACGTTTTCCACCACGACGATGGCGTCGTCCACCAGCAGGCCGATGGCCAGAACCATGGCGAACATCGTCAGGGTGTTGATCGAATATCCCGTCAGCGCCAGAATCCCGAACGTTCCGAGCAGGACCACCGGAACCGCAATCATCGGAATGAAGGTCGCCCGGAGATTCTGGAGGAAGACGAGGAGCACCACGAAGACGAGCACGATGGCTTCGATCAGCGTGTGGACGACCTTGTCGATCGATAGCGAAACGAAGGGCGTGGTGTCATAGGGATAGATGATCTTGACGTTCTGCGGCAGGGCCGGCGCGATCTCGGCCAGCTTGGCCTTGACGCGGTCGGCCGTATCGAGCGCGTTCGCGCCCGTCGCGAGGTTGACCGCAAAGCCCGAGGCAGGCTGCCGGTTGGAACGGGAGCTGGACGAATAGCTCTCCTGGCCGATCTCCACGCGTGCGACATCGCTGAGGCGGACGTTCGCGCCGCTGGTGTCGACCTTGAGGATGATCCGCTCGAATTCGGGCACCGTCGTCAGCTGGCTCTGCGCCGTCATCGTGACGTTGATCTGCTGGCCTTCGGCGGACGGCAGGCCGCCCACCGAACCCACCGAGACCTGGGTGTTCTGCGCCTGGATGGCGGACGTGACATCGGCCGGGGTGAGCTGGAATTTCCTGAGCTTGAAAGGATCGAGCCAGATCCGCATCGCATAGGCCGAGCCGAAGGAGTTGATGCTGCCGACGCCTTCGAGACGTTTCACCTGATCTTCGATCTGGGTCGAGAAAATGTCGCCGAGATCGGCGGACGAACGTTTGCCGTCGCTGGAAACGAGCGCGCCGACGAGCAGGATGCTGGAGGTCGACTTGGTGACTTCGATGCCCAGATCCTGCACGATGGAGGGCAGTTGCGACGTCACCAGCTGGAGCTTGTTCTGCACCTGGACCTGGGCGATATCGGCATCCACGCTGTTGTCGAAGGTCAGCGAGATGCTGGCCTGCCCGGTCGTGGAGGACGACGTCATATAGGTGAGGCCATCGAGCCCGGTCATCCCGTCCTCGATGATCTGCGTCACCGTCTTCTTGACGGTGTCGGCGCTGGCGCCGGTATAGGAGGCGGAAATGCGCACGGTGGGCGGAGCGATTTCCGGATATTGCGAAATCGACAGGGTGTTGATGGCAAGAACGCCACCGAGCATGATGACGATGGCGATGACCCATGCAAAGATCGGCCGCCGAATGAAGAAATGGGACATGACCTAGTTCCTGATCACGATATTGCCGGGCATGCCGCGAGACATCACGATTTGGGTGCCGGAGATCCGCCGGCCGCGGGCTTCTCGATGACGAAGCCCTTGGAATCGATCTCGGCAGGAACGGGATTGACGGTGGCGTTGTCGGCGATCCACTGGAAACCGTCGACGATGAGCTTGTCTCCGTCGCTCACTCCGTCGGTGACCAGCCAGTTGTTGCCGGAAAGCTGGCTGCTGCGGAAGGTGCGTGTTTCCACCTTGTTGTCCGCCGTCACGAATTTCGCCGTGAGCTCGCCATTCGCGTTTCGTCCGGCCGCGCGCTGGGGGAGGAGGTAACCCGTCTCCCTGCCCACCGTGATGGTGGCGCGCACATAGGTTCCCGGCAGGATGAGATTGTCGGGATTGTCGAACAGCGTGCGTATGGAAACCGTGCCGGTGGTGGTGCTGACCGCCATTTCCGACATGTCGAGCTTGCCGATGTGAGGATAGTCGGAACCATCCTCCAGGGTGAGGCGGATTTCGGTCGTGTCGTCGTTTTCCTTGCGCTGCAGCTTTCCTCCGGCGATCGCCGCCCTCAGGCGCAGCAGGTTCACGCTCGATTCGTTCAACTCGATGTAGATCGGGTTGATCTGGCGCAGCGTCATCAGGGCGTCGGCCTGGCTTGCGGTGACGACGTTGCCGACCGAGAATTTCGTGGCCGAGGTGACGCCATCGAAAGGCGCGCGGACCTCCGTAAGGCCGAGATTGATCTGAGCCGTCTGCAGTGTCGCACGCGCCTCGGAAACGGATGCCCTGGCCTGGAGCAGGGTGGTGCGGGCGTCTTCATATTCCTTCTGCGACGCGCCGCTGTTGGCCAGCCGCTCGTAACGCTGAAGATTGGCTTCGGCTGCCGGAACGCTCACCTCGGACCGTTCCAGCGCGGCCTGGGCCTCGGCGAAGGAGGCGAGATAGGTATCGTCCTCGATCTTGTAGAGAAGATCGCCCGCCTTGACGAAACTGCCCTCCTTCACCGCGATCTGCTTGATCACGCCGCCGACCCGCGGCCGGATGTCGGCGGACTGGAAGGCCGCCGCCCGCCCGGAAAGGACCGTGGTGAGAGGCTGCTCGGATTTCTGCAGGGTCACGACGCTGACCGGCTGGGGCGGACGCTGGGGAGCCCCGGCCGCTCCCTGGGACTGCTGCTGGCCTGAATCGCTGCAGGCCGCGAGCGCCACGGAAAAGAACAGGGGAAGGATCAGTCTGCGTCCGGTCATGGCGTCATCCAAGGCAAAACATCTGGGTGGTTGCCGCGGCAAGACATATTATGCCGGGGCGGAGGTCGGAGAAGGTAACCCGTCTTCGGCGGTCAGAACAGTGGCGGTCCGGAAAGGACGATTCGGTCCATGTTCTGCCGGTTGAAAAGTGACGTAAGTCAATAATCGTCACTTTTCAAGTGGATTTTGCAGCGCAGCATTCACAAGTCCGCAAAGTCCCGCGCAGCGTTCCCGCAATTCCATCTCGTCCGCCGCGGCCAGGAAGACGGGGTGCAATACGCTTGCAAAGGCGGCTGCGACATGGCGGCCGGCCGTCCCGGGGTCCTTGCAATGGTAGACGCCGTCTTCCGCGCCCTTGCGGATGAGATCGTAGAACAAGCCTTCGAGAAGGCTCTTGTAATGCCGTCCGCTCGGCAGGTCCGTTTCGGACATGACGAAGATCATTTCCAGGAAGTACGGGTTCTCGCGGATATCGCGAAGATGCGCTTCCATCAGCTTGCGCACGACGAGCGTCAGCCGCTCCGGCGCGGGAACGGGCTCATCGAACGTGTTGAAGCGGCCGATCATATGGTTGACGTGCCGGTCGCAGATCGCATCCACCAATGCGCTCTTGGAATGAAAATGCTTGAAGACGTTCGCCGGCGACATGTTGAGCACATGGGCGATATCGGCGATGGAGGACTTGGCGATGCCCTGTTCCCGGAACAGCGTTTCCCCCGTGCGCAGAATATCCTCCCGCGTCTCTTCCGCCTTGCGTCTTGGTCTTCGTACCTTCATCGCCGGAAATATGCCGATAAGCCTCCGATGCCAGTCAATGCTTCTCGAAATAGGGTTCCAGGTTCTTCCGGATGCGGTCCAGCACCGTCCCGCCGCTGGTCTCCGGTACAAATATCTCTCCGGTGATCGTCTCATAGGCCGTGCGGTAGACCCTGGCGGTTTCCTCGATCAGTTCGACCGGGATCGGCGGGATATCGTCCTTGTACGGATCGCAGCGCTCGACGACCCAGGCCCGGATGAAATCCTTGTCGAAGCTGTTCGGCCGCCTGCCTTGCCGGAACGCCTCTTCGTAACCGTCGGCGATCCAGTAGCGGCTGCTGTCCGGCGTATGGATTTCGTCGGCCAGAATGATATTGCCCGCGGCGTCCGTGCCGAACTCATACTTGGTATCCACCAGGATCAGGCCGTGCTTTGCCGCAAGTGCCTGACCGCGGGCGAAAAGGGCCAGCGCATATCGGGAAAGCGTTTCCCACTGCCCGGCCGTAAGCAGGTTCCGGTCAACGATCTCCCCTGGCGTCAGGGGTTCGTCATGACCGCCATCGAAGGCCTTGCTGGTGGGAGTGATGACCGGTTCGGGCAGGACCTGGTTGTCCTTCAGCCCGTCCGGCAGGTCGAGCCCGTACATTTTCCGCTCGCCCTTCTTGTAAAGGGTGAGAAGCGAGGTGCCCGTGGTGCCGGCGAGATAGCCCCGCACGACAATCTCGACCGGCAGGATGTCGAGCCGCTTGCCGATGACCACGTTCGGGTCCGGATAGGAGATGACATGGTTGGGGCAGATGTCCCGGGTGGCCTCGAACCAGTACCGGGCGGTCTGGGTCAGGACATGGCCCTTGTCGGGGATCGAGGTCAGGATGCGGTCGAAGGCGCTCAAGCGGTCCGTGGCGATGATGATGCGGCTGCCGTCGGGCAGGTCGTAGTTCTCCCTTACCTTGCCGCGATAATAGTTCGGCAGCTCGGGAATGAAGGCTTCGGAAAGAACGCGCACGGGACCCACTTTCTGGAGAGTTTTCGAAGTCCTCTCGCTATCGCATGTTTTAACGCAGGTACACAAGAACGGGCAAAAACCGCATCCGCCGGGCTGGCGCCGCCAGGGCGGCCGCAGGGCGTTCGGAAAGAAGCGCGTTAACGATTGTTAACGGCTCCGAGATGCCCATGAATTCATAATTCATATTATTTTTCAATTGGTTGTAAGATTCTCGATCTTTTCTCGGAAACCCCTGTTGACTTGATATTGTGGTAGCCTCTATAAGCCGTGTCACTGACGAGGGCGGCGGCGCTGCTGGCGACGAAGTTCCTCGTTCTGGAGAAATCGCGAGATTTGCTCCTGCAAAATCACTGAGAAGTTGGCTGGAATGCTGATGGGGCCGGGTTACGGTTTGGCTCTGTGATGGATGACGTGATTGGCTTTTGTGTCGGTTTCGTCGGTTATTTGACAATTGAATATTGGAAGAAAGAGAAACGTGGTCGGCGGTGTTTCGCGGGGCTTTTATCGAAGCCTCATTTGAAGACACAGTGACGGTCACGTTTTGATATGAGAAC